>JBHOQQ010000085.1:0-11643 GCA_042408955.1 Thermomicrobiales bacterium | reverse complement strand
CGGCGATACGGTGCTGGCTCATGAAATCAATGACCCGGCGGTAGTCGGCGAGGAAGCCGTCCGGTGGCTTTCCGTAGGGATTGAAGACGCCGATCTCCTGGACGCCGATCTGGTCCAGATCCCAGTTCGTCGAGTGATCCCACGTCCAGAACGTGCGGTAGGGTAACCCCGGAGATTGCTTGACCTGTCCTGCCTGGACCTCGACCGCGTTGCCCGCACGCTGGGCGCGGCGTTGAATCAGCTCCTCCGCGCCGTAGATAACGCCGGAGAACGGGCCGCCGGCGATTTCGACCAGCGGCGGTTGCGCCGTCTCATCAACCATCAGGCTGAACGCCCCCTCCGGCAGGGCAGGCTCGAGACGGAGGCGCACGGTGGGTGCCGTGGTGGATGGCGCCGCGGCTTCATGCCACTGGAGAAACGGGAATGCCTCGCGCAGCCGCCGAGCGGCGTGGGCATGCTCGGCGCTCCCGATCAGCGCGATGGGTCCTTCGAGGCGAATGGATGATGCCATGGGTCGTTTCCGCAAGCCCCCTGCTCAACGTATAGCTGGCAGGCCAAGCGCCAGCCGCGAACGTCCCGGATTGAACGGCAGTGTACGCCAGCGGCTGCGCCCTTGCGAGTTTCTGACGCGGTGGCCCCCCGCGAATGAGGCGTCACGTGAGCGCCTCATCCACCCTCTCCGCCCGGTGGTGAGCTGGATTGGAGACAACGGGGACCAGGAGCCAACGATCGCCGTCGTCTCACGGCCAGCCCAAACCAGGCTGTGAGAATCTGTTACGGTGAGATCTCGACGCCGTAAAGGCCCTATGATAGAGTCAGCATCACGATCTCCTAGGCACCGGGCTCTCCGTCGCCAGCCGTACCGGTTTGCTGCCAGCACCGACGCGGGGGCAACGAGCGCCTGAGGATGAGTGACGAGGTCGGGGTTCCGTCGATAGTGTGGAGAGGAGCGAGGCCAGTGACGAAACCGATCTATGAGCATTTCGACGATCTCATGAAAGGCCGAATCGACCGGCGTGAATTCCTCAAGCGCGCCGCAGCCGCAGGCGCCGCCACACCCCTGATCATCAGCTATCTGAACTCCCCAGAGCGGGCTGACGCAGCGCCCAAAAGACACTTTTCGCTGACACGCGCGTTCGCGCAGGAGGGCGCCAAGCTCCAGCCGCCAGGACCAGATGTGGACACCTCTGAGCCATTGATCTTCCGCGGTTGGAATTACCGGCCTGAGGTCGTGCAAGACAACACCAACCGGTTCAACCAGGCGTTCAATGAGAACGTCGACTACCAGACGATCACCGGCGATTACATCGCCATCATGGAGAACTTCCACATTGCCAACCAGCCCCTGGACATGGCCTATGCCAACCCAGCGACACTGTACCGGTGGTCAATTCCCGGCTGGGTTCACGACTACGAACGCTGGTGGAGCGTGGACGACGCCCGCGGCGAGATGTACGACGGAGTCCGCGATTCCCTTTCGATCAATGGCAAGCTCTATGGCCTGCCCTATTTCGTCTCTATCCGCGGGACGATCATGGCCAATAATGCGATTCTCTCGAAGGCTGGGATTACTCCAGACCAGTACCCGAAGACCTGGGCCGAGCTGTATGACCAGTGCCGCCAGCTCAAGGCATCGGGCGCGGTCCAGAGTCCGCCATTGCTGCCCCACTGGTTCGCCGCCGGAGTCTGGTTCGGTGTTTCATGGGGGTATCTCTTCGAGTGCCTCAATACCGGCGCGGTGTTGTTTGACGAGAACAACCAACCGGTGTTCGATGACAAGACCCTCGCGATCCTTGTCGAGTGGCGCAAGCTCATGGAGGAAGGGATCGTTCCCGAGGGTGTCTTCACGATGGGCGAGGCGGACTATATCGATGCCTTTGCCAAGGGCACCTATGCCTATAGCCCACAGCAGATCTATGACCTCAAGGTCTTCAACGATCCAGCACGGTCGCAAATCGCCGGTCAAGTCGCTCCGGTTCCAGTGAATGGGCAGCCGTGGGGCCTGATCGACGAGGGCATTTACAGCGTGCCGAATCGCAACGACAGTGACGAGAAGCTGGCGCGCAAGTACCGGCTGGCAGGTTGGTTCGGGTACCGTGACCATGAGAACCAGCTCTACGTTGCCAAGCGCTGGGCGATCGAGGCCGCGCTTAACTCGGGGTACAAGGCAATCTTGGAGGACCCCGAGGTCATCGAGGCGTACAAGTCCTGGCTCCCAGATCCGGCGATGCTCGACACGCTCAACGGCATTCTCAACGCTGGGCAATTCCCGAAGGCTTGGCAAACCTTCTGGTGGGAAGAGTGGAATGCCACGGCGATGACAGAGCTCCCGAAGGCCATCCTCGGCCAGGCACCAGTTGAAGAGGTCCACGCCAACCTCAAGAAGCTAGCCGAGGAGTTGGTCGATCGGTACAAGATGTAGGTTACTGCACGATTCAGCAAGCGCCGGGACTCTCAATCGAACAGCAGTCCGCTGCCAGTTTGGGAGTCCCGCGTTCACCGTCGAAGGACCGTATCCGGCACTTGCTTGGACTGTCGACTTCCGAATCGATGCGGCTTGTGCTGGTTTCGCCAGGTATACGCAGGAGAACTCGCAAGACACCACCTCGTCTCACACTTCATAGGTGATCGATGGCACTCGTATCATCTGCCCCTCATGTTGGGCACGCTAGCCGGCGCCGATGGACCTCGTCCCGGTTGAGCGATGGGCAATTTGCATCATTGCTGACTTTACCGCTCATTCTGGCCCTCGTGGCAGTGGTCGGCTATCCCATCGCCTACTCACTCTGGCTGAGCCTGCGCCGGATCGATCTGATCTTCAAGCGCAACGAATTTATTGGCCTGCAGAACTACCGCGATGCGCTGAGCTCGCCAGAAGTTTGGCATGCGCTGCGAGTGACGCTTGTCTACACCGTGATTGTCACCGTAGTCAGCTTGCTGGTCGCGGTTGGCGGCGCCCTTCTCCTGAACGAGCGATTCAGAGGGCGCTCCTTCGTGATGACGGTAGTCATCCTTCCCTGGGCAGTGTCGTTGTACGCAACATCTGTCGTTTGGAAATATCTGTACAGTCCAGAGTGGGGGTTCTTCAACGCCGTCTTGATCAAGCTCGGCCTCGTGGATCCGAATCGGCCGGTCAATTTTCTATCCGAGCAACTCGCCGTGCCGGCGGTAGCATTGGCTCATTCCTGGCAGATAGCGCCGCTCGGTATGTACTTCATCCTCGCCACGCTCCAAGTCATTCCTGAAGACTTGTACAAGATGGCAAAGGTCGACCGGCTGGGACCCGCAGGCCGGTGCCGGCACGTCGTTTTGCCATACATCAAGACGCCACTCCTGATCGTCATGGTCTTGATTACCGTCGAGGCAGCGCGCGTCTTCGATACGATCTTCTTCCTAACGAATGGCGGACCCGGTGATGTGTCCACAACGCTCACGTGGGTGGTGTACAGAGAAACGTTCCAAAAGCGCAATTACGGTTTGGGCGCGGCGATCGGGTGGTTACTCGTCCTGCTGACAACCGTCATTACGACGATTTACTTCCTCCTGTTGTTCTACCGGCGCAAGGAACGCATCACGATCACTCCTGAACGTGCACCGGAGGCGCGGCCGTGAGCGCTTGGACGTCGTTAGCGCTGTTGGTGATCGTTGCCGGTGTGGTTGCGCTGGCCGTGATAGGCATTGATGCGGCATTTCGTCGCTCTGGCACGCGGCGGGCCCTCACCTATCTTTTTGCAGCGTTGCTCGTGATCTGGACGTTTGTGCCAATCTACTGGCTATTCAACATGTCCTTGATGTACAAGACTGAGCTCCTCTCAGTTCCCACGCACCTCTTCCCGCACGAACCGACGATCAGTAACTTCGTGCGCATCTTCGGCGGGAGCGCAACCGGGCCGAACGGGGAGGAGCTTCTTCCGGTTGGGCAAGCCCCCGCACTCAAGCGTGGGCTGGTGAATAGCACGGTTGTCGCGCTCGTGGTCACCGCGTTGACCGTGGTCGTGGCGCTACCGGTCTCTTACGCTCTCGGGCGGCTTTCATTCCGCGGGCGCACCCCCATGCTCTTTGCCATCATTGTCTCCCGCTCGTATCCGCCGATCTCGATCGTGATTCCGTTCTCTTACCTTTACATCCGTTGGGGATTGCAGGGGACGTTGCAAGGATTGATCCTGATTTATTTCACCCTTACCATTCCCCTCTTTGTTTGGGTCATGACCGGCTTCTTCGCCTCGCTACCGCGCACCGTAGAAGCTGCGGCGCGTGTGGACGGCAACACCCGCTGGCAGGCGTTCTACCGGGTGATCCTGCCAATGTCCTGGCCAGGCATCGCCGTGGCCACCGCTATCAGCTTTATGATCTGCTGGAACGAATTTGCCTTTGCCCAATTCCTTGCGGCTGGATCGCCAGCGCAAACATTCCCGCCGGTGCTCCCGGCCATGTTCTTCCAAATTTCGATGCCGACGGAGATGGCCGCGGCGTCCGTTGTCGGGATCGTGCCGCCAGCAATCTTGGCCTATCTCTTCCAGCGGCGCATTCGCAGTCTGAATCTCGTCGATCCGCTCTAGCACGCCTACACTCGTTGCAGAAAGGATGTTGGGGTGGTCAAGTCCGTTAGTGAGCGCGAATCAGCAGCTATCGAATCGGAGGCGAGCTTCTCATCGGAAGCAGGAGCCACAACATCGGTAGCGATTCGCCTGATCAACGTGCACAAGCGTTTTGATACGTTTCACGCGGTTCGCGGGCTCAACTTGGACATTCGCGAAGGGGAGCTCCTTGTGCTGCTCGGCCCGTCTGGGTGCGGCAAGACCACCACCCTCAACATGCTGGCCGGGCTGGAGACTCCAAGCAGCGGCCAAATCCTGTTCGGCGATCGTCTGATGAATGATGTGCCGCCGGAGGAGCGCGACATCGCTATGGTCTTCCAGTCCATCGCGCTCTACCCGCACCTGAATGTCCGCGACAACATTGCCTTCGGTCTGCGGTCGCGCAAGACGGCGAAAGACGAGATTGCCCGGCGGGTCGCAGAGGTCAGCAAGATTCTCGATATTGACAGTCTGCTCAATCGCAAGATCCACCAGCTTTCCGGCGGGCAGCGGCAGCGAGTTGCTATTGCCAAAGCGTTGGTACGCCGTCCTACCCTCTTCCTGCTGGATGAGCCGTTCTCCAGCCTTGATGCCGAGCTCCGGCGGCAGATGCGCTCGGAACTGATCCGCATCCACCGCGAGGTCGAAACGACGATGGTTTTCGTCACACACGACCAAGAGGAGGCGATGGCGATCGCCGACCGGATCGCGGTGATGAACGCCGGCGAGCTCGTGCAACTCGGATCGCCCCTGGAGATCTATCAGGCACCCAAGAATCTGTGGGTCGCGCGCTTCATCGGCGCTCACCCGATCAATCTGCTGCCGGCAGAGCTGGACCGCGACACCGGCAGCGTAGCTCTCCTAGAAGACCACCGCTGGGTCGCGCCCTTGCCACCGCCAGTTGTCACCTCCGTGCGCGCCAAATCCCACGAGAACCGCGTGATTCTCGGCATCCGGCCAGAACATCTCATCGTCGAACAGGGTCGTCCGGTCTCGGCGCACGAGGCGGCTGGCGAGATTTACACCCGGCAAATCCTTGGGACCGAAATCCTCTATGAGATCGACGCCAGCAAGACGCGGCTGCGCGCGGTCACCCCAACGGCGCGGCTCTTCAACATTGGCGAACCGGTCCGGATCAGCTTGGATTGGGCCAATGCCTTCATCTTCGATGCTCAGTCTGGGCAACGCCTCTACCCGGAACCAGGATCATGAAGGCATCCTCACCAGCCGGCTCGCTCATGATTCGCGAAGTTGAGCGACTCGCTGACCGCGAGATTGCCGAGCTCGCCAGCATCCTCGTCGCGGTCGTGGCGCAGGGTGCGTCGGTCGGATTCCTGCCCCCGCTGGCGTTGGGAGTGGCCGAGGAGTACTGGCGCACAGGGTTGGAGGCGGGCACGATCCTTCTGGTCGCCGAGCTGGACGGCCGCATCGTCGGCACGGCACAGCTTGCGCTCGCATCGCGACCGAACGGCCAGCACCGAGCCGAGGTCAACAAAGTGCTCGTCCATCCCGCCTATCAGCGCCAAGGCATCGGGCGCAAGCTGATGGACACGATCGAGGCGGTCGCCAGGCGCGAAGGCCGCACGCTCCTCCATCTCGACACACGCGAAGGCGATCCATCCAACCGGCTTTACCAGTCGCTGGGCTATATCGAGGCGGGCCGCATTCCATGCTGGGCACGATCGGCCGATGGCACCCTTCACACGACGGTCTTCTACTACAAGCTCCTGCGCCGGAACGACGCGCGGCTGGACGAGATGCCGGCTACTCCACGCGGTTGAAGCCTCGATCCCTCGACGTCCCCGGGACAGGTTCAGGCGATGGAGGTAGGTCTCCCTCTCTGTTCTCCTGTCAGACTTGGACTCGCTAACAGGAGTGGTACACCTCTCCCGCTGCGCAGCCGGAGCAAGCCGCTGCCACGACGTCATCCGCTTGGAGCATCTAGCCTGGCCACGGCAAATGGACTGAGCGTGAGCCGCAAGCGGAGGTCTCGCGCCTCAACGTGTTCACCGCCGGGATCGCGGAAGAACGCTGCGTCTGCGGCGGCCTTCTCGTAGGTTGCTTCGTCCAGGACTCGCACAGTGGCCGCCGCGAGCGGCCCGGTGAGCTCGACGACGCGTTCCTGGTCGGTGAGATTCGCAACCAGCACGCGCAGCCGGCCTCCGTGACGGACGGCGATCGCCTCGGTCGCCAGTGGCTCTCGGAGGTGGACCGGCAGTACCTCCGCTCCTGCCATGCCAGAAAGCGCCGCGAAGACATGATAGACCGGGAACAGGTCTCCAGGCCGCGCGGGGAAGAGATGACGCCGGGTGAGCCCGCTTTCTCGCTCCATCAGCCCGCGCCAGCCGGTCGTCTCGAAGTACGTCAGGGAGCGAGCTCCCGCGGCAGCAAGGCGATGGATGCTGCCGATGGTCCATCCAGCCCCAAAGAGCGATAGTTGCCGTGGATCGACCTCCGCAGGCAGCTCGTCCGGTCCCGGCTCAGGCGGTGCCGCCGTCGCATTCGGATTCCACCGCGGGCGCAACGTGATCGGCCCCACCGCCAGCGGCAGGTCGCCCACGATCGCCCTCGCGCTTGCCACCGTCTCTGCCTGGGCTGCCAAGGTCTCAACGAGCGAGAGATTATCAAAGGCATGGACCTGGGGATTGATCGTGTACGTTACCCAGGCCATGCGATCGAGCGGCAAGTCTAACGCCCGGTTTAGCTCGGTGAAGTAGGCGCGGGTTCCACCCCCAAGCGGGACGGTCAACGATGCGCGCGCGAACGCCTCCTCCGCCTGGCGGAAAATTTCCCGTGTGGTCTCCAGATCGTGCCGGGGAAACACGACCGGCTGCTGGACTGGCGGGAAGACAAAGACGCGCAGCACGGGCGCCTGAAGCTTGGAGATCTCCGTGGGAAGACGCGTAAATCCTTCGTCCGGAGCGGCCACTACGCTGAGCTCCAGTCCAGCACCGAGCGCGCGGGCGTCTTCTACGGCCTGGCGCAATCGCTCCCGCCAACCGTCATTGCCTAAATCAAGCTCTTCCCACAGGTGTGCCGGTTGGATTGCGCGCAGGCACGCTACCTCCCTTGCGCTCAACCCTTGCAGATGCGAGGCGGCGCCCAAGCCAATCGGCGGCAATGCGCCCACCGGGTTCGTTCCAATCTCCAAGTCACCAGCCGGCTCCGTGGCGACTTCGACCGCTGACAGTTCCCCTTCCAGCGTAATCGTCACAGTCTGGACGATCCGCTGATCGGGAGTGACTTCAACGGGATAGGGCAAGCGAAGCGGCGTGCAGTACGTCTTGTACGACGCATCGGTCCAGTTGCGCTGATCTTCCATTTCGAAGAGGTCGCCAACGAACCGGATCGTGAGCCACGCCCCATCCCCGACAGGATGACGAATCGCCTGCATGTCGAGGAACGGCTGATGAGGAGAGATACGGCGGGGGAACTCGCCGCGCACGGTCCCAGTCGGCGTCTCGACCTCGACCGGCGTGCCGGCAAGCTCCATCGGATGCAACACGCAAAAGCCGATTCGATTGCGTAGGAACGCCCGGCGAGGCACGCCGTCCATGTGATAAATGATCGTGCCGTCCGCCCGGCCTTCAATGGTTCCCTCCCAGGCAAAATCGACATGGGCGCTGACGTGCTCAGCCGAGAATCGCACCGTAAAGCTGTCACCGCGATCTTCCACGGTGAAGGCCGTGAACCGCGGCTCGATGGTGTCCCAATTCCGGTCGCGTACCGCCATGTAGAGCCTACGCACCACTTCGAAATGCCCCGCGGTGATATATCGCAAGTCGCCCTGCTCCAAAACCGCGGTGAGCGGACCGGCGTGCAGTGTGCGCTGCTCAGGCAATGGCTTGTCAACGCCATAGCGCATGATACGGATGGGGATGGCTCGTGCCTCGGCAGTCACCCTCGTATCCTCCTCAACGCTCCTGACCGCACTCCGGCAGCCTCGTCCGCATTTAGGTCACCGGACGTCGTCACCGGCTTCCACGCTCAGGGTCCGGCGCAGGCGTTGCGCCGCCGAGGTCATGTGGTGCTCCATTGCCACCTGGGCAGCCTCGGGATCGCTTCGCTCAATCGCCTCAAAGATGGGCACATGTTCCTCATACGATGGCCGCGTGCTCTCTGCCGAGGTAATCACCCGGCGGATCCACGCGCGTGATAACGCCTGCACGCTGGAATGAATGTCTTTCAGCACGGAGTTCCGGGCGGCGTCAGCGATTCGCTGGTGAAACGCCACGTCGGCGTCCACAAATGCGTCAACGTTGTGCTCGCTCTGCTCCATGCGTTGCAGCAAGGCTCGCAGGGCGCTCACATCCTGCTCGGTGCGCCGGCGTGCCGCCAGTCCCGCAATGACCACTTCGAGATGCTGCCGCGCTTCCACCAAATCCATCGTGCGGCGTTCTCCGAGCAACAATCCCCATTCGATCACCTGCGGGAGCAGCGCGGCATCCGGTTTCTTCAGATACGTGCCATCCCCCTGGCGAACTTCGATTAGACCAATCAGGGTGAGCGCCTTGAGCGCCTCGCGCATGGCCGACCGGCCGACGCCGAATGCCTCGGCAAGCTGCCGCTCCGACGGCATCCGGTCACCGGGCTCGACCTGCCCAGACAGGATGTACTCAACCAACCGGCGAGCGATCTGCATCGCCAGCGGCTCTCGCTTGATCGGATCAATGTTTTGCAGCTTTGGATTCACGCTTCTTGCCTCGTTGCCGAACACGTTATGATGACAGCACCATCGCGCGGAATCGGTAGGACACTAGCCGCTGCTCCGAGCGGACCCGTCTGCGCCGCCCATTTCGCTGTCCGCACGTCGCTCACGCTGCAATGCCTCGATAAGACCGGCATCCCGGCGCCTGCGCATCTCCGCCAAAACTTCCGGAGACTTAGGAAGCCATCGTTGAACGTCGCGTAGCTCCTGCGCGCTGGACAAGACGGGGAAAAGCTGGGCAGCGACTCGCGTGAATGTCTCTGGCCCACCGAGCGCGACGGTTTCAAAGGGACCGGTCAGCCGCCAGCGCCGCGCCAAGCCGTCGCGTACGATTTCATCGACCACGTCCGGATCGGCAACGCCGTTCTCGACGATCCAGACCGCCTCCCGCAGCAGCGCCAGTTGCAACCGGTTCCAGACGAAGCCAGGCACATCCTTCCGGACGCGCACCGGGCGCTTGCCGAGCCCGCGCAGCACGTCCACCACCCGGTCAATGACAGCGGGTTCGGTGCGTTCACCAGAGATGACTTCCACGAGCGGCATCAGCAAGGGGGGATTCCAGTAATGCGTGCCGACCGTTCGCTCTGGCGCTCCCGCGCCTTCCCCTAGGCGTGTAATGGGAATCGCAGAGGTGTTTGATGCGAGAATAGCCTGCGGCCATCGCCCCGCGGCTTCCCGCAGCACGGCTTGCTTCGCGGCCTCGTCTTCTACGATAGATTCCACCACGAGATCCGGGGAGACGGCGACCAATTCCATCGCGGGCTGGAGCATGATCCGCGCCTGAGCCGCGGCGACGGCCTCGCTGCTCGCCAGCCCCGCATCAGTGACCACCTGCCACGCGGCGGCCAGGCGCTCCTCGGCCTTGTCGCAGCGCCGGTACACCATCGTGACGCGGTGCCCACCCAGCGCGTACTCGCAGCCAATCTGGGCGCCCATCAAACCCGGCCCAATCAGGACAACCTGCACCACACGCTCCTACGCTCACCGATCCAGCTCCTGGCTGGCACCCAACTGGCCCAGAGCACCGCCCCATCCTTTGCCAGTCGCCACGCTAGCCGCGCACCGCTCCAAGCGTCAGCCCGCGCACGAAGTGCTTTTGGACGAGTAGGCCTAGCACAAAGACCGGCGCGGTGGCGACAACCGCCAAGGCCGCGCCTTGTCCCCAGTTTGATCCTTGGGAACCCGTCAGTCCAGCAATCACCACCGGAATAGTAACCGCCTGTGTTCTGGTGAACGAGACGGCAAAGAGAAACTCCGTCCATGAGAAGATAAAGGCAAAGGTAGCGGTCGCAATGAGGCCCGGCAGCACGAGCGGGAGGGTGATTCGCCAGAGCACGCCCCAGCGGGTGCTGCCGTCCACCAGCGCACTCTCCTCGATCTCCAGCGGCACACCCGCGAAATACGAGCGCATCATCCAGATCACAAAAGGCAGATTGGCCATCGTATACAGCGCGATCATCGGTGGATAGCGATCTACGCCGAGATGGGGGCTCACCTTCTTGCCCAAATCCGTCAGCAGCAAGAAAAACGGGATCACCAGCACAATCGGCGGCATCATGCGCTGGGAAAGGATCCAGAACGCAAGATGCCGCCCGCCGGTCGCAAAGCGGGAAAGACTATAGGCCGCCAGGCTGCCGATCGCAACGGACAAGACCGTGGCAGAAATGCCAATGACGAGGCTGTTCTTCAGGGCGACGCGCCCTTTCTCTCGCATGATCGTCCGGTAGTGCGCCGTGGATGGATCCTTCGGGATCCAGACTGGTGGATTCTTGAGCAACTCGGCTGGCAGCTTGAACGACGTGCTCACGATCCAGAAGATTGGGAACAACACCCAAATCAACGCGATGAGCACGATGGCATAGCGCAGGAGCCGGACGAGCCGCTTCCTACGGCGGTAGCTCCCATGCGCCTGAATGACGTGGGCGCCGGGCAGAGGTTCGGTGATTGTCGTCCCGCTCATAGGTTGTGCCCCTTGAGCACACGGCCAACGTAAATCGTGGCCAAGATCGTGACGAAGATCAGGAACAAGAAGGAGAGCGCCGAGGCATACCCCATGTCCAGCGCCTGGCGCCCGCGGTCATAGATGTACAGGAGATCGTCTCCGTCGAGGTTCCCGGCTGCCCTTTCGTCATCATGAACACGAGGTCAAAGATTTTGAAGGCATCAAGCGTCCTGAAAAGGATTGCCACGGCAATGACGTTCGCCAAGCCGGGCAACGTGATGTCTCGGAGCGACTGCCACCAGCTCGCGCCATCGAGCGCGGCCGCTTCATACAGATCCGGATTGATCCCGGCCAGCCCAGCGAGCAAGATCAGAAACATGAATGGCATCCATTGCCAGACCTGCGTGACGAGAATG
>JBHOQQ010000078.1:0-2916 GCA_042408955.1 Thermomicrobiales bacterium | reverse complement strand
TCAACGGCGGCGTGCCGACCGGCCGCATCGCCGCGTTCACCGGGGTGCCGACCCTGATGGGCTGGGAGGGATCCCACGAGCGGCTCTGGCGGTCAGCACAGCCGGACCTGCTGGCCGCAATTCCGCAGCGCGTGGAGGATGTTCCCCGGATGTATCAGGATCCGCAAAGCGCGCTCTTCGACAAGTATGGAGTGACGCTGCTGTATGTCGGGCGCTTGGAGCGTGAGGGTGCGGGAGACGCCTGCCCGGTGGCTGGTCCGTTTGACGCAGTTACCAAACCGGGGTATCCCGGAGCAGGTTGGACGCTTATCTGGCAGTCGGCCGATGGGCAGGCGCGCCTCTACCGCCGGGTGCCCGGAAGCCAGCCCGGCTGACACGGGAGTGCCGGCCCGAGATGGGCATGAGGCGCGAGGCCGCATGCACGGGTTGGTTAGCACCCGATGCGGGAGCGGAAGGGCAACCGGCCACGGACGCCGGGGCGCAGCCGGAACAAGGCGCCGGCTCCGGGACCCTCGGTCGCGCGGTTCGTGCCGCCAGCCGTGGTGACATAGAGATCCGAGGCATCCGGTCCGCCAAACGTAGCGCTGGAGACCTTCTTCGCGGGGAAGCGAATGCGAAGTACCTCGTTGCCGCTCGGGTCGTGCCGCACCAGGGATGACCCGTCCCAGCGGGCCGACCAGACATAGCCCTCGGCATCGACGGTCATGCCATCCGGGACTCCATCCTCCGGTGGCACGCGAACGAAAATGCGCTGGTTGGCGATAGCGCCGGTTGCCCGGTCGTAATCGAATTTGTAGATCACCCGCGCGTTTGACTCGGTGTAATACAGCCCAGTCAGATCGGGTGTGAAGCCGAGGCCGTTTGAGATGTCGATGCCTTCCAAGAGCAGGCTCAGCTTTCCGCCAGGATCGAGACGGTAGAGCCGGCCGAGGTGGGATTCGCTCGGCATCGTGCCGCAGAAGACGCGGCCTTCGGGATCGGCGATGACATCGTTGAATCGGGAATCCTCCTCCTCGGGAATGCGGTCGATGATGGTCTCCATCGCGCCCTGATGCCAGCGGCGGACGGCGCCGTGAGCCATAAAAAGGAGGAGTGCGCCATCGGCCTCGATGGTGAAGCCGCCGATCGCTTCCCCTGCGTCCAGGACACGGGCATGCTGGCCCGTGCTCGGATCGTAGCGGTAGAGGTGTCCGGGCGGAATATCAAGCCAGTAAAGGCACCGCTCATCCTCGTGCCAGAGCGGGCCTTCGCCAACCTCACAGCGCGTATCCGCGACAAGCTCTGGAGTCATCGTTATCACTCCTCCCGCTTTGCTGAGCAGGAACCAACCAATGCAGCGTGGTGGATCATAGCGAACCTAGCCTCCCCCTGTAGGCACGGGATACGGAAAGGCTTGGACAATTCCTGATGCACGAGAGATCCCCTCGCCAACAGGGAGGAATGGCGGGGAGTCTTCACGATTGGCGGATGACATGGGGACAGCGCGGAGCGATTCCTCGCTTCGCACTCCCGCGCTGACGCGAACGGAATGACGGGATGGGGAGTGGCGGGTTTGACATCGGCCGGGACGCGATGCAATGGGCCCCGGCGCGAGCACCCTCGTGCCGCCATCCCGTTCGCGGGAGCACGGGAGTGCGCAACGCGGGGCCCCCATTGAGATACGAGGCATCGTCTCGCGGCCGTGTGCCTGCCAGGCGTGTCGTGAACCCCATGCGGGCTGGCACTCGAGAGGTAGCGAGGGGCTTCTGGACGCCGTCTCAGGCGAACCTGATGAATGACAGCGTTCGCCAACGTGAGGGCGAAGGTCGCTCCTCACGTTGGCGATGCCTAGCTAGCCGTTGGACTCGGTGGCGCAAGGCTCGCGACTCAGCGCGTCATGCCGAGACTTGCTGAAGCTGACCGCAATTCGGACAGAAGCGTGCGCCAGCTTCCATGATCGATCCGCAACGTACGCACGCCGATGGCGGTCGTGCTCCGGCCGGTGCCGCGAAGCCGAGTTGGGATTGTTGCGCGGCCAGAACCTGACGCATCAGCGCCTCACGCTCCGCTTCCTTGCGGTCGGCCTTGCGCTTGTCGCGATAACCGAAGTACGAAAGAACAGCCAGCACGAGCGATGCTCCACCCCAAAACGCAAGATCGGGGAAATTGCCGGATGCTGCGAAGCCGAGGAGGCCAGCAATCGCAAAGAGCACCATGGATACGCGTGGCATCGGAAGCACAAAGCCGCAGCTGATCAGCCAGAGCAGAGCCATCAGCACACCGACCGCCGCGGACTCCCCAGTCGCCTCGTCGTTTACAGCGCTTGATAAACCTCTAACAATCACAGCCTGAAAGAACATGCCAACGGTGAGGACGAGCCCGATGATCAGCACCGCGATGCGCATGTGACCACTCCTTCCCTGCGCTAAGGGCTACGCGGATTGGGCCTGTGCCATTGCAGCCATGGCCGAAACGACAGCATCCGATGCAGCGACTCCGGAACGGTCCTGCATCGTGCCAAATACCCCGGCAATCAGGATGATGTCGGGATCAACAGCACACATCGTGGCGCCGGCGGGAAGCCCAAAGCTGTCTTCTGTGCCTTCGATACGCTTCGCCTCCGCGCATCCCACAGGCGGATCGGCTGTCTCAAGCTCGCGCTCGCGGTCCCAATCCTCGGAAACATCGGATGAGATGCCGCGGAGCAGCGCGCTCGCATCTTCCCAGGACTTCCGGACCGCCACCCGGTAATTTGTGATCAGGAGCGCTACGGCGATCACGCGGCTGCCCTCGGGGCCAACGTAGATGCCTGCCGCGCCCTCACGAAACACATCGGGCGACATCTCGAAACTGTACGGAAACATGGCGTCTGGGCTGATGGCATGGTGCAGCGACCATCCATCGCCGAGTGTGGCAGGATCAATCAACAACTTGACC
>JBHOQQ010000076.1:0-6329 GCA_042408955.1 Thermomicrobiales bacterium | reverse complement strand
AGCCCCTAACCCCTAGCCTCCAGTCCCCATTTGACACCTGACGGCTGAGGGCTGATAGCTCATCGATCGGAACGGGAACGTGAAAGGAGGAAAACGCGTGAGAATTGCTCGGGCCATTGCACAACATCGCGCTAGCCGGCGGGACTGCTTGCGGGTAGGTCTCCTCAGCGGGCTGGCGCTCGCCGTATCGCCGCGCTGGGTATCTGCCGAGCTGAACGAGCCTCTGCCCGAGCTCGTCATTGATCTCGCGGCAGAACCAGCAAATCTCGATCCCGCGACAACCTACGACCGCGACGGCTGGTCGATCGTCCACGCCGTCTACGATGCCCTGCTCCAATACAACGCGGAGGGTCAGCCAGAGCCGCTTCTGGCGGAGTCGCTGACCTGGCTCGATCCCCAAACCTATGAAATTCGCCTCCGGCCAGGCGTCGTCTTCCATAACGGCGAGCCACTGAATGCCGATGCGCTCGTCTTCTCCGTCGCTCACGTGCGCGACCACCAAGCGTCACAAGTCGCGGGCCTATTCTCCGTGATCGAGGACGTTGAAGTCGTCGATGCGCTGACAGCGCGGTTGAAGCTGGGGAGCCCCGCCCCCTGGCTGCCCGCGCAGATGGCGGCCTGGCTGGTCATGCTCCCTCCGGGCTATGCCACTAGTGCTGACGCCTTAGCCAAGCCGGTTGGCACCGGCCCGTATCGCTTCGTCGAGTGGAAACCCGGCGAGCGCATTGTCCTGGAGGCGAATCCGGCACCATTTGCGGGCAGTCCCAAGGGGCAAGCCATCGCACAGCGCGTCGTTTACCGTTTCGTGCCCGAGGGCAGCACGCGTGTTGCCGATTTGCTGGCTGGCACAAGCCATCTGATCCGCGACGTGCCCGTCGATCAGATCGAGTCCGTCGAGCGCGCGGGCGCCACCGTCCTCCGCGTACCGATTTCTGGTTCGGCCTGGGTTCGGATCCCCACGGATGTCGCTCCATTCTCAGATGTGCGCGTGCGCCAGGCGCTGAACTACGCCGTCGATGTCGACACGATCATCGCCGCGCTGCTCGGGGGAAATGGGCAGCGCCTCCCGAACTTCTTCCCGCCCAGTGGTCTCGGGTTCGATCCCGCGCTTGAGCCGTATCCCTATGATCCGGACAAGGCGAAAGCATTGCTCGCGGAGGCCGGTTACGCCGGTGGCTTTGAAACGTCGCTCGACTACGCTGCCAGCGAGCACAAGGACGTCGTCGAAGCGATCGCTGGCCAATTGAATGAGGTCGGGATCAAGGTGACGGTTCAGAAGCAAGAGCTAGCGAACTTCAACGCTACCTGGAAAGATCAGCAGGCTGCTCCACTCCGCATGGTTACCTGGCGGCCCTTGTTCGATCCCTATACCTTGCTGAACCTGCTGGTCTCGAATCAGGGCTTTCTCTCCCGGCATGATAACCCGCGCATCCAGGCGCTGTTCGACGCCTTTGCCACGGAACCAGATGCGGAAGAGCGCGCGCAGGTCGCGCGCCAGCTTGGTGCCGCCCTTCGGGACGAGCCGGCAGCCGTGTATCTTTACAGCTTGACCGGCTTGTACGGTCTGGCCGCGACGGTGCCCAAGTGGACACCCCGCGCAGATGAGTACATCGTCCCGACCGTGCGGGATTAGAGAGGGGTCAGGGGTCGGTTTTTAGGGGCCAGGGGTTAGGGGTTGGGGGCTAGGGAAGCTACGAGCGACGAGCTTCGAACTACCAGCCGTCAGGCTGCGTAGGGGCGCGGTGCATCGCACCCATGCGTCATGTGAAAGGAGAGGCACCGGTGCCCTCCGATCCGTCAGGTATCAGACATGCATGTGCCCACCGCATCCTGCCGGCTGACATCGGATAGCTGACAGCCGTCAGCTACCGGCTATCGGCTATCGGCTTACACCTGACACCTGACGGCTGATAGCTGTCGGCTGACTCCTCACGGCTTATCACGGAGCTTGCACACGGAGGCTTGAGCACAGAGCATGACGATCTTGCCAGCATCTCCCCAACGAGTGCACCGGCCCCCAACGACCGGCGAGCTTGCGTTTGTGCGCGAGCGCCGGGTCGCCCGGCTCGCGACTGCAACGGACACTGGCCAGCCAACCGTGCTGCCGATCTGTTACGCGCTGATCGCGGCGAACGGCGAGCCGATTATCGTCTCAGCCCTCGACGAGAAGCCGAAATCGGTGCCGTGGTACCGGCTTGGGCGCGTCCGGCGTATCCAAGCCAATCCGCGTGTCGCGCTCGTGATCGACGATTATGCGGAAGACTGGTCACGCCTCGCCTTCGTCCAACTTCGTGGTGAGGCACGGTGGGTCGCGCCAGGCGATCCACGGCACGCCAATGCCATCATCGCGCTGCGCGCCAAATACTCGCAGTATCGCCAAATGGCAATCGAAGCCGCCCCGGTGCTCTGGATTGCGGATCTCACCGCCACATCCTGGCGTGCGGATGCCCATGGTGTCCAGCCCACCGCTCTCTCCTTGCCACGGCCTGGTGATCCCGCCGATTTGGCCGCGATCATTCAAGGACGGCGGTCAGTACGTGCATTCCTCGATCGGCCCGTGCCCCGCTCCATCGTGGAGCGAGCGCTGGCGGCCGCGGCCTGGGCGCCATCGCCGCATGGGCGGCAGCCGTGGCGCTTCGCCGTGATCGAGCAAGAAGCGCGACGAATGGCGCTGGCAGACGCCATGGCCGCCGCCTGGGAGGCCCAGCTTCGCCTGGATGGGCAATCCGAAGAGATCATGCAGATCCGGCTCCAGAAAAGCCGGGAGCGGCTCGCCACGGCGCCGGTGCTGGTATTGGCTTGCCTTTACCTGGCCGATCTTGACGTCTATCCGGACCCAGACCGCCAGGCAGCGGAGACGACGATGGCGATCCAGAGCCTGGGCGCTGCCGTGCAGAACCTGTTGCTCACGGTCTACGCCGAGGGCCTCGATGCCGGTTGGATCTGCGCTCCCCTTTTCTGTCCGGACGTGGTGCGCGCGGCGCTTGGTCTTGATGCCGCGCTCATTCCTCACGCGCTGATCCTCATCGGTTACGCGGCGAAAGATCCGGTTCGCCGTCCGCGCCGCCCGCTCGATGAACTGATCGTGCAGTGGGAATAGTCGAACTCCCACTGCACGTGTTCAGAACGCGGATGCCAGGCTCGGGCCTATCAGTCGCCAGCCGGATCAGGCGCGGTCACCGCGACAACCGGAGCGCCCTCGACTCGCAGATCAGGCAGCCAGTGGAGCCACCGCGGCAGGTACCAGTTGACCCGGCCCAGCAGCGCCATCGCCGATGGCACCAGCACCGAGCGGACTACGGTCGCATCCAGGAACACTGCGACCGCGAGGCCGAAGCCAACTTGTTGCAGCATCACCAGGCGGCCAGCGGCAAACCCGGTAAAGACTGCGACCATGATCAACGCAGCGCCGGTGATGATGCGCGCCGTCGCCTGCAAGCCGACCGCCACCGAGTCCCTGCTGCGAAGTGTCTGATCATAGTGCTCGCGGATGCGCGAGAGCAGGAACACGTGGTAGTCCATGGACAGGCCGAACAGGACACAGAACAGGAAGATGGGAATCCACGCCTCAACCGTTGGCGTCTCTTGGAAGCCCAGGAAGTCGGCGCCGTACCCCTTCTGGAAGACGAGCACCATCAAGCCGTAGGCGGCGCCGACGGAGAGGAGATTCATCAGAATCGCCTTCAGCGGCACGACAATGGATCGGAAGACGATCATGAGCAGGACAAAGCTCAGGCCGAGGACGAAGGCGAACACGCGCGGCGTCCAGGTATCGACGAGATCGAAGAAGTCCTTGTTGAAAGCGGTCTCGCCGGTCACATACACCGATGCCGGTACACCTTCAAAGGCCGCCGGCACGATGTGCTCCCGTAGGGCAACCACGAGATCGTAGGCAGCAGGATCGTTCGGCGCCACGGCCAGCGTCGCTCGAATGAGCGCCAAATCGCCGGCTTCATTCCACTGGGGCTCATCGACCTGGGCAAACCCTTGCTCAGGCGTGAGGACGGTCAAGAGCCGCTCGATGCCCGGCTGCGCCTTGTCTTTGCTGCCGTCAACCACGATTTCCACTGGGGCGAGCCGCCCAGCCGAGAACTTCTCCTGCAGGATGAGGAAACCTTCCTTGGCCTCGCTCTCAGGAAGGGACTCAACTCCTGCAAACCCAGTGTTCAGGTCGAAGTATGGAACCGCCATCGCGCCGAGCAACCCGATGGCCAGCACCATGGCCAGCACCGGCCGGCCCATCACGATCCGGGTGACACGCCCCCAGAACCCGGCGTGGATCGTCTCGCGATCATGGGCTGCCTGGCGGGCAGCGGTCTGCGCATCGTAGCGGCGGCGGCGTGGCCAGTCGATCCGGTCACCGAGGAGCGCGAGTAACGCGGGAATAAGTGTTAGCATCGCGGCCACGGCCACGACCACGACGAGGATGGCGCCCAAGCCGAGCGAGCGAAAGATGGAGGTTGGGATAAGGAACAAGCCGAGCAGCGCGAACACCACCGTCATGCCGGAGAAGAGGACGGCCTTGCTGGCAGTGCCGCCGGCCACCTCGATCGCCGCGAGCTTGGGCCGCCCGCGGCGCCGCTCCTCGCGATAGCGCTCAACGATGAACAGCGCGTAGTCGATGCCCACCGCCAAGCCGATCATCGTGATCATGTTGGTGATGAAGAACGAGAGGTCCCAGACCCGCCCGATCAGCGCCGTGAGACCGAAGGCGACCGCAATGGAAAACAGCGCGAGAATGATTGGCACACCCGCGGCGACGAGCGCGCCGAAGACCACGATGAGGATGATGAGCGCTGCCGGGATGCCAAGACCCTCGGCCTTCTGCAAGTCCTCCTCGGCAATCGCGTTGAACTCCTCGTTGATGCTGATGTTTCCCACCGTCAGCGTGCGAATGCCGTTCCCTTCATGCGCCTTGACCGCTTTGTGGAACTCGTCGTAGCGTGCGGCGGCGTCATCCGAGGTGACAGTGAACGTCACTGGGATGAGCGTCGTCTTCCGATCCGCTGACACGAGATGCTCGGCTTGAGCCGCGGCATCCGGAGCGGGAGCAGCCTTCGCCTCGAAATAGTTGAACAGTCCGGCCGGAGAGGTGTCGATGAGCCCGTTCAGTTTTCGCAACTCGTCGGTTGTCTGCTGAACGACGGCTTGGAACGCGGGATCATCAACCGTGAGCGTATCCGAGGTCACGATCACCGTTTCGGTGAGCGGCTTGTCGAGGCCAAGGCGCTGCTTGAGGAGATCAAGCCCCTTCACCGATTCCGGAGAGTTCAGGAACTCGGCCTCTGTCGTGAGCGCATCATCCAGGCTCGTGACAGTTGACACAATGGCCAACACGAGGACGATTAACCACATACTGATGACCATCCACGGCCGGCGGGCGCTGAACCGTGCCAAGCCTGCAGTCGAAAATCGTGTCATTGCGATCCCCCATCGCCACTTATAAGAGCCAATCTGACCCGAGATCTCGAACGGGAAGCTGCCGGCCAGGTATCCCGAACAACGTTAGAAACATCGAACGGCGTTACTCTATCGTGCTCCTCGTGATCTGTCAACCCCATGGCAACCATCATTCCTCCGTTTCACAATGCTCAAGAGCCGTGCAGTGCGGCCGCGGCTACCTCCGTTCTCATAAGACGCGAAGGAGTGCATCTGCGTGACACACATCCATTCCGGCAGCGCTGGCTCACCTTCCGAGCAGGCCGGCTTGCTCGTGGTGCTGAACCGCGATCTCTTTTTCGGCGTGCGCATTGGCAACACGCTGCGCGCGCTGGGATATTCGGTGGTGTTCGTGCCGACGACCGAGGCATTGATCGATCGCTTGCGTGGCCCAGACCCTGTCGCGCTGGGCATCATTGACATGAGCGCCGGAGTAGATTGGGATCGGATCCACGATCTCCGTGAAGATGGCATCCAAACCCCGCTCCTGGCCTTCGGATCCCACTTGGATGTCGAAGGACGGCGCGCGGCAAAGGCAGCCGGTGTCACGCGCGTCGTTTCGAATGGCGATTTCCACCGCGACATGGTTCAACTCGTCCGCCGCTACGCCCGCCCACTTCCACCCGGAGCCTCTCGCCAAAGCGTCTCTACCTGACTTCGAGCCTAAGTGCGCTGCCAGCGAAACCAAATCCGTAGAACGACGTATTTGCCAGGAGATTCCTTCTCGCGTGACCCGCTTGACGCGCTGGGCTGCAAGCATCTAGAGTGTACGTACACATGTGTTCCGAACGTCCCGCGTTCGGTATGGTGGACGACCGCCCGCGTGAGCAGCGCAAAGGAGGACGGCGGGTGCGAACCGCTGCGACATCAGTGCGACCATCGCCCGTTGC
>JBHOQQ010000075.1:0-8381 GCA_042408955.1 Thermomicrobiales bacterium | reverse complement strand
AGGCCACCCATCACCTCCCCGGGATTGATCAGCAACGTCTGCCCCTGGCGGGTGATTTCGAAGCGGTGGTTGTGGCCGAAGCAGACGAGATCGTGCTTGCCAGAGGCGGCGATCAGCCGTCCAACGTCGTCGAAGTGGTGCATCGCAATGCGACGCCCACCGAGCTCGATCTCGGCGAGCTCTCCATGGATGGTGAGATGCGGAAACTGGCGCGCATTGAGCGCGATGCGAAAGCGGTCACCATCGTTGTTGCCAAAGACGATGTGGATTGGCCTAGAAAAGCCCTGACCTAGCCGATTGACGACGAACGGGGAGCAGAGGTCGCCGCAGCAGAGGAGTGCGCTGGCGTCCTGGACCGCTCGCAAGACCGCGTCGAGATTGTCGAGATGATCGTGAATATCGGAAATGATCGCGATACGCATGACGAATCCTCCCTTGGGTAGCTGGGCGCTCTCGCCTTCCCAGCGCGCGTTTTCTGGCGACTGCGCTGCCCTGGCTCCGTGCGAATGTGCCGGTTGACAGCATCATGCGCCTGCGATAGCGTACCCCCGTCCCAGAGCAGGCACCTCACACGGCGTGAGGATGGACCAGTAACTGACCGCGGAGGGAGCAGCATGAGCGACCTGAACATCCGCTTGAACCGGCGACGGTTCGTGCATGTCACAGCGGGGACGGCCGCCGCGGTGACGCTCGCGAACCGGGGACCATTTGTGCTCCGTGCACGTGCGCAGGAGCTTGCGCAGGTGCCGCGGGAGAAGACGCTCATTCTTGTTGGCGTTGGTGGCGAATCACCAAACCAGTTTACCGACGTTGATAATGTCAATCCGATGCAAGCGGTTGGCGCGAACCTGAGCCGGAGCGGTTTCCAGCTCGTGTATGAGCCGCTCTGGTTCTACAACATGCTCACTGGCGAAGAGCGACCGTGGATCGCCGAGAGTTACGCCTACAACGCGGATTTTACCGAGGTTGCGGTCAAGCTCCGGCCGGGCGTCGAATGGAGTGATGGCACGCCATTCACGGCGAACGATGTCCAGTTCACCTTCCACACCCAGCGCGACACCGAGGGACTGTCTCACTCGGCAGATATGAAGCAGTGGGTCAAAGAGGTCGTTGTTGCAGACGATCTCAACTTTACGATCAAGCTGAACGCTCCCAATCCGCGCTTCTTCTTCCACTATTGCAGTTTCCACGCGGATAACGGCATGTTTATCGTGCCGAAGCACATCTTCGAGGGGCAGGATCCAGTCACCTTCAAGAATTTCGACCTGGCGAAGGGCTGGCCAGTGGCGACCGGGCCGTATAAGCTCGTTGCCTCCTCGGCCGAGCAAAAAGTGTGGGACCTGCGGCCCGATTGGTGGGCGGCCAAGACGGGCTTTGCCTCGTTGCCAGCGCCGGAGCGCCTGATCTTCCTTCCCGGCTACGATGAAGCCAAGATGGCCCAGATGGTGATCGCCAATGAGGCCGACATCTCCCTGAACATCTCTCCAGCGACGATGCCAACACTCTTCGCGCAAAACCCGAAGATCATCACGCACTCCGGGCAGAACCCGCCCTATGGCTACGTTGACTGGTGGCCGAGCGGACTTGGCTTCAACTGCGAGCTTGAGCCCTGGAACGATCCTGATATTCGCTGGGCGATCAGCTATGCGCTTGACCGGCAGCAGATCGCGCAATTCGGGTACCGCGGTGCCGGCGAGCCGACCGTCCTCCCCTATCCGTATTATCCGCCGTTGATGAAGTACATCGATGCAGCCAAGGATCTGCTCGCCCAATATCCGACCAACGAGTACAACCCGGCCAAGACCGAGGAGATCTTGTCGAGCAAGGGCTACACGAAGGGGAGCGACGGCATCTGGGAGAAGGATGGCAAGAAGCTCTCGATGGTCATCACCACCTTCTCCGTCTTTGCCGACATCGCGCCGTTCGTGGTCGAGCAACTGCGCAAGGCGGGGATCGACGCGAGCTTCCAGATGCCGACAACCTTTATTAACGACTTGATGTCAGGGAGCGCCGAGGCGTATATCTGGGGCCACGGCGGCTCGGTGCGCGATCCGTTCAAGACGATGGAGCTGTACCATCAGAAATTCGTCCAGCCGACGGGCACGGCGACGTACCCGTTCTACCGCTGGCGGAACGATGAGTACGACGCCATCGTTGACGAGATGGCGGTCACGGCGCCGGACGACCCGAAGACGATGGAACTCTTCCTGAAAGGCACCGAGATCTGGTTGAAAGAGCTGCCGGATCCGCCGCTGCTCCAGTTCTATCACCGCATCCCGATGAACACGACCTACTGGACGAACTGGCCAACGGCAGAGAATCCATACATCAACGGCGCGTTCTGGCACCGGACCGTGTTGCTGATCGTGCTCGGGATCAAGCCGGCGAAGTAGATAGCAGCACGATCCTGAAGCGTGGTGTATCACCCCAACCGGGGCGAGTCGAGCTCGGCTCGTCCCGGCCTCGCGTCTGTTGGTTGTTGCCTGGAAGGGAGGCTCACCATGGCGAACCGACTGTTTCACCTTCTCGCCGGCTGCACGCTGGCCCTAGCGCTTGTCTCAGGCTGGGCACCCAGCCTCGCCCATGCTCAGGAAGCCACACCGACCAGTGTTCAGCCGCCACAATCCCTCCTGCTCACCCCTGGTCCTGAAACCTCTGGCCAAACCGCCTCAATCAATGGGGTCGCCATTTATTACGAGATCTATGGGCAGGGCGAGCCACTAATCCTGCTGCACGGCGGCCTGGCGAACGGGGATTATTGGGCCAATCAGATCCCGGCCTTCGCCACCTCATACCAAGTCATCGTGATGGACAGCCGGGGACACGGCCGTTCTACCTTCGATGACAAACCCATCTCCTATGCGCTGATGGCTTCGGATGTCCTGGGACTGATGGATCATCTCGGGCTCGAGAAGGCTAGCATTGTCGGCTGGAGCGATGGCGGGATCATCGGGCTCGAGCTGGCAATCAACCATCGGGAGCGGCTAAACAAGGTCGTGGCCTACGGCGCGAATTTTGACCCGACGGGCGTCCGGCTCGACGTCGGACAGAACCCTCGCTTTCTTGCCTACATTGACCAGGCCGCCAAGGACTACGCGCGGATCTCACCCCACCCCGAGCGTTGGGACGAGTTCCTCAGCAATATCGAGCACATGTGGGCGACCGAGCCGAATTACACTGAGGATCAATTGCGGGCGATTACCACGCCGATGCTCATTCTTGACGGCGAGCAGGAAGAGGCGATCGACCTCAATCAGACGAAATTGATGGCCTGCTTGATCCCGAATGCTCAGCTTGTGCTGATGCCAAATACGGGCCACTTCGCGATGTTCGAACAGCCGGAGGAATTCAATCGAATCGTGCTTGATTTTCTGAAGGGCTAAACAGCATCATCGCACACAACATATCGGATGGTTCGACCGCCGTCGGCCTCTTGCGGATAAAAACGTTTGCCGGTGTCGAGCGCGAGGTTAGCGCTGAACAGGTGCAGGGGCGCCGATCACCGCGGTGAGATCACGGTCTGGGATCGGTGGGCAATCCTGGTAGAGGTAGCAGGAGACGGCCGCGCCATCCGTGAGCACGAGCGGCGGGGCAGCCTCCCGGCACACTGGCATGGCGTGTGGACAGCGCGGCGCAAAGGCGCACCCCTGGTGAGCGGCCACCTCGGCGACATCGCTCCCTGGCACGGTTTCCTCCATCCAGCGCTGGCTTGGATCGGGCGTGGGAATCGAGCGAATCAGCAACTGCGTGTACGGATGCTGGGGATGGCGAATCACCTGCCGGGCCGGGCCTGCCTCAACCACGGCCCCGCGGTACAGAATGATCAACTGCTCGCTGATTTGGTACGCCGTCGTGAGATCGTGGGTGATGTAGACAAACGAGATCCCGAACTCCCGGTTGAGGGTCAACAAGCTCTCCAGGATCGTTGCCCGCAACGACGCATCCACCATGGAAACAGGCTCATCGGCGATGATCAGCCGGGGACGCAACAGCAAGGCTCGGGCAATGGTGATGCGCTGCCGCTGGCCACCGGAAAGCTGGTGCGGATACCGTCCAAGGATCTCATCAGGATTCAGGCCAACGGTGGCCAGCGCCTCTTCGATCTGCCGGCGCGCATCAACCCGCGACGACGCCAGCTTGAAGGTCTTGACCGGGGTCGTCAAGAGGTGATCGACCCGGTAGAACGGGTTATAGACACCGAACGGATCCTGAAAGATCGCCTGCACGTCACGCCGGAATGCTCGGCGCTCCGTGCCTGACAACCGACGCAGATCCTTGCCGCGATACCGCACATCACCGGCTGTCGGACTGAGAAACCCGAGCAATAATCTCGCCAGCGTGCTCTTGCCACTCCCGCTCTCCCCTGCAACAGCGATAATCGACGCCGCGTCGTCCGCGATGGCGAGGGAGAAGTTGGCGAGCGCGACCGTAGCGCGCTCCCCATGTCCGAAAACCTTGGTGACATGCCGTGCTTCAAGGAGTGGAACGGTCACGGGTGCTCTCTCCCCTCATACACGTGACACGCGACAAGCCGGCCAGGCCGTACCTCTCTCAGCGACGGCACGCGGAGCGGGCAGGCATCAAATGCGCGGGGGCAACGCGGGTGAAAGACGCAGCCGGTCGGGGGATTAAGTGGAGAGTGAGGCTGCCCGGCGATTTTGACCAACGTGGCCTCGTGCTCGAACGATGGCAAGCTACGGATCAACACTTGCGTGTAAGGGTGCAGTGGCTCAGCAAAAACCTCGCGCGTCGGTCCGGTTTCGAGCAACTTACCACCATAGGTGACGCCGATGCGGTCCACAAACTGCGCCATCAGCCCCATATCGTGGCCGATGAGCAGAACCGCCGCGCCCAAGCGCGCTTGCACCGCTCCCAATGTCTGCATGATCTGCCGCTGCACGACGACATCCAGCGCGCTGGTCGGCTCGTCGGCGATGATGATCGAGGGACGCAAGGCAATAGCAATGGCGATGCAGACGCGTTGCTTCATGCCGCCGCTGAGCTCGTGCGGATACCGATCGGCCACCTCGCGCCGTAAGCCAACGGACTCGAGCAGGTCGCCGATGCGCTCTTCCCATTCCCGGCGCGTATGCTTGCCCCCTCCCTTGCCGCCATTTCCCGTGTCCCAAGCAGCACGATGCGCCAGGATGCCATCGAGCATCTGCTGCCTGATGCGCATGACAGGGTTGAGCGAGTTCATCGCTCCTTGGGGAATGAGAGCGATGCGTGCCATGCGCACCGAGCGCATAGCCGATTCTGGTAAAGCAGCAAGATCAACATCCCCAAGGAGCATCCGCCCGCCCACGATCTGCCCCGGTGGCTTGATGAGGCGCATCAGCGCCAGAGCGATCGTCGACTTGCCACTCCCCGACTCCCCAACCAGGCCGAACCGCTCACCCGGCTGGAGCGTGAACGAGACCCCATCCACCGCCCGGATGACTCCGCGCGGCGTGCGAAACTGAACGCGCAAATCTTCCACGCGCAGGACTGTCGCCGCTGGCGCCTGGGCTGCTGGAGTGGTCATGCTTCTGACCTCCGCAAGCGGGGATTGGCCAGCTCGTCCAGCCCAGCCGCGATGAGGAAGAGCGCGACGAAGAGGACCACGATCACGCCGACCGGCGCCGCCCACCACCACCAGAGGCCACGCAACAGGGCGGAGTAGTAGATTGCCCAGTAGATGGTCATGCCCAGGGTTGGCTCGTTCTGCGGACCCAGACCGAGCGCTTCCAGACCGATCGCCGCGAGAATCGCCGAGCCGACCGCGCCGACAAAGCTCGCGCCGAGATAGGGCAGCAGATTTGGGATGAGCTCACGGAAGATGATCTGCACCGCGCTCATGCCATTAAGTTTCGCCATCTCCACATACGGCCGCTCCCGCAAGGAGAGGACCTGCGAGCGAATAGTGCGCGTCGGGAACATCCACGCGAGCGAAGCGACAACCAGCGCGATCGTCTCAACCTTGACCAATCCTTTGATGGATGCCGCGACCACGATGAGGACAAGCAATCCAGGCACCGTCAGCATGATGTCGGCCGCGCTTCGAATAACGGTGTCGACCACGCCGCCTGCGTAGCCCGCGACGAAGCCGAGGATGGTGCCAAGTCCTAAGCCGATAGCCCCCGCAATCAACCCGATTTCCACTGTCAGCGGGATGCCCCGCACGACCAGGGCCAGCATGTCGCGGCCTTGCGATTCAGTGCCGAAGGGGAATTCGCGCGACGGGGGCTGGTCTGGCAGCACCGACATCGGTCGCGCTTTGTCTGTATCAATGACCAGCGGCCCGAGGGTGCCAAGCGCGAGCAGCGCAACCAGCATGACCAGGCCGGTCAGGAGTTTTGGGTTACGCCGCACATGCCCGGCTGCCGCACCGGCCCGACCGCGCAGTTCCGCCAGTGCGCTATCCCGGAGCGCTGGCGCCATCGTTCCTGTCGTTACACCCACCGGTTCCTCGCTCCTGCTCTAACGCCACGGCATGCCATCACGGCGAGGCTGATTTAGTGCCGGTGATAGGTGATCCGGGGATCAAGCAAGGGGTACACCAAATCCATGATCAGGGTCGTCAGCCCGATCGTGACGATCACCAAGAAAACGATGCCATAAATCAGAAAATAATCGAAGCCTTTGATAGCGTTGTACAACAGCGTGCCGATGCCCGGATAGCCGAAAACGACTTCCACGAGCACCGCTTGCGAGACGATGCCGCCGAGAGCCAGGGCGAGCGAGGTTGTCTGTGGCAGGAGCGCGTTGCGGATCGCGTAGCGGAAGAAGATCGTTCGCGAGGGCAGCCCCTTCGCCTCGGCGAAGATCATGTAATCCTCGCCCTCGGTCATGACCATCATCCCGCGCATGCCCAGCGCCCAAAAGCCAAGCTGCGCGAGCACGATCGAGAGGGCCGGCAAGATCGAGTGCTCGGCAGCATCGCGAATGAATTCCCAGGACCAGGCCGGATCCGTGCCGACGGTATATCCGCCTGACAAGGGGAAAACGCGATGACGAAAGGCAAGGAAATAGATGAGCACCAGCCCCAGCAGGTAGTACGGGATCGCGGACAGCGTGAGGAACGGCATGAACAGGTGACCAAGCCAGCGCGGTGAGCGCGACCAGCCAAGGAGCGCGCCCGCGAGGGTTCCCACCACAAAGGCGATCAGCGTGGACATGACGAGCAGGACGATCGTCCAGGGCAGCGAATTGCCGATCAGGTCCAAGACGCGGGCCGGATAGCTGGCCAGCGAGTAGCCAAGATCGAATCGCGCGTAATCGCCAAGGTAGCGCAGATATTGCAGCCAGAGCGGCTCCTCAAGGCCGAATTTCTTGTTGTAGGTCGCAACGAGCTCCTCTATCCCAGAGACTGAGCCGCCCTGGGCAAGGACGGTGCCGAGCCGCGCCCGAACCGGATCTTGGCCCGGCGCGAGGCGGGGCAGGAAGAAGTTCAGCGTCGCCGCTGCCCAAACCACGAGCAGGAACACGCCGAACCGGCGCAGCGCATAGCGAACAAACGGGCGACGAAGGGTGGCGATGGAGAACCGCTGGGATCGTCTCTCGACCTGTGGCTGCGAAATCGCGACCATGCGTCTTCCTCACGGCATCATGCTGTAGTGCAGGAGCCTACCACAACGGCCGCAACGGCGCGCGGCATGCTTTCTGAGATCTACGAGGCAGCCCGCGGACTACCGCCGCTGGTGCGGCCAAGTCGCGGAGATCGTGGAGACGGTCGCAGGACGAAGCCGCAGGGCATTCCGCATCGGCATCTGGTCCTGATCTCAGCGCGCATTGCTTGCATCGAGTGATTCGGCAAACACCACCATCATCGCCCTGTTACCATCGGTAACCCGCCCCAGGCGGGAATACCTTCGAACTGGCTACAACGCGTGCACGTGCCTGCTCCATTGAGGCATCTGGTGACATGATCACACGTTCTGCGCCGCTAGCCCACTCAGCAGACACATCTGCGAGAATCTGCGCATCCGGTCACGATCAAGAAATCCTGGCCGGCTGGATACCGTGCGGCAATATGGCCGGTTCAGGCATCCTAAGGTCCCAATATACGCGAAAATGGCTCTTGCCCATGATGCATCTTCTTGACATGAGGTCAGCCATCCGCGAAAATTGTAGTATCCAAGAGTGGCGGAGCGATCCATGAAACGGCGTTCGGCGATTTGTCTCCTGCTCATGTGGATCGTGGTGCTTGGAACGCGGCCAGTGACGGCGCAAGATCCAACGCCCGAGCCCGGACCATCGGCGGTCAAGTTGTTGATTGATCCTGCCACACTCGGCGATGGATGGTCGCTGCACCATGCCATCAGCCCAGACGCCATGTTTCCGTACAGTTTCGAGATGTCGCCCGATGTGTTTCGTGAGGGCGCGGCAGGCATCTACGTTGG
>JBHOQQ010000073.1:0-29299 GCA_042408955.1 Thermomicrobiales bacterium | reverse complement strand
CGGCATCACGACCGCGCCGGACGGAGCCATTCTCATTACCGACAAGGGGCGGCATGCGGTCTTCCGGTATGTGCCGCCACCGGAAGAAGAGGAAACAGGTGACCTGGCCCCGGCCTCACCCGTGGCCAGCCCGCAATCGAGTCCGGAACCTGGCGCCTAACGGCGATCACCTGACCAGAGAGCGCGACGACATCGAGCGACCGCTGGGGAAAATGAGGAATGAGCCGCCTTCAGCCCGTTCATATCCCGAACATCCGCTCGCTGTGGCTCCAAGAAGCCCTGAGCCAGGAGCCAGATGCTGAGCGCGTCGAGCCGCTGACGGGAGCGCATCGCACGGATGTCTGTATCGTCGGCGGGGGATACACCGGATTGTGGACTGCACTCCGGATCAAGGAATTGGATCCCTCGGTCGAGGTGATGCTGCTCGAAGCAGATATCTGTGGCGCTGGAGCAAGCGGCCGCAACGGCGGGCTGGCCCTCGGCTGGTGGCCCAAGGTGGAAACGCTCGTCAAGATATGCGGACAGGAGGAAGGAATTCGCCTGGCTCGAGCTGCTGCCGCCGCGGTTGCAGAAATCGGCCAGTTTTGCCAGGACCACGGCATTGACGCGCACTTCCGACAAAACGGCTTTCTGCGTCTTGCGACCTCCCCGGTCCAGCTCGCCAATCTTGAAGCAAGCGCCGCTGCTTGCCAGCGCTATGGCCTCGACGTCTATAAACGGTTGACACCGGAGGAGGCCAAGGCACGAGGAGGCTCCCCTGTTTACGTCGGCGGATTTCTCGATCCATCCGGCGGAGTGCTCCAGCCAGCGCTCCTGGCTCGCGGTATGCGGCGCGTGGCCCTGGAGCGCGGTGTTCGCATCTTCGAGCGCACCCCAGTGGTTGCACTTGACGAAGGTCACCCGCCAGTGGTTCGCACACCCAAGGCGGCGGTTGTGGCGACGAAAGTGGTGCTCGCGACCAACGCCTGGTCGGCCGCGCTCCAGGAGCTACGGCGGGCCATCATCGTCGTTTCCAGTGACATGGTGGCCACCGCCCCAATTCCGGACCGCCTCCGATCCTGTGGATGGACGGGAGGCGAGGGGATAGCGGATGCGCGCCTCATGGTTCATTATCTGCAAGCCACGCGCGATGGCCGCATGGCCATCGGCCGCGGCACAGGCGCACTCGCCTACTTGGGCCGCATCACCCCAACCTTTGATGGAGATCCAGATCGCGCGGAGGCGGTGAAGCGGGGGCTGCGATTTCTCTACCCATACCTGGCGGATGTTCCCGTGACCCACTTCTGGGCAGGGCCGATCGACCGCAGCCGGACCGGCACGCTTGTCTTCGGTCACCTCCGGGCCAATCCGGCGATTTTGTACGGCCTTGGCTACTCTGGCACCGGGGTAGCGCCCTCCGTTCTCGGTGGCCGCATTTTGGCATCGAGCGCTTTAGACCGTGACGACGAATGGTCACGCACTCCCCTGAACCGGGGATGGCTGCTGCTCTATCCACCTGAGCCGGTGCGGTTCTTCGGCGGTCTGTTTGTCCGATCGGCGCTCTACCACAAGGAGGAGGCGGAGCAGCGCGCCATGCCCGTGCACCCGCTCGTACGGCGCTTGGCCTCATTCGCCGCACCAACCTTGCCCCGGCACCTTAGGTAGCCGAGCGCCGCTGGCAAGAGTACCCGGGTGGCACCTGGGCCGCCGCGCATAACGTCAGTACTGCTCGGCTTGTGCCTGTTCTGGTGTCGCCGGCTCCACCGGCGTCAGCAACCAGTCTTCAAATTGCTGGCTGAGCTCCTCGCGATTTTCAACCCAATAATTCCAGTTCTGCGTGAACTGGACCGCCTTGTTTTGTGGCGCGCTGGGTAGGAATGCCTTGCGATCCTCTCGCAGGAAAGCGAACGCTTCCCGGTTGACCGGACCATACGGAAGCAGGCGCGAGAAATTCGCCGTGGGCACCGCGCGGGTCGCGAAATTGATAAAGTCCATCGCGATATCCGCGTTCGGAGCACCCTTCGGAACGACCCAGGCGTCAGCAGTCAGCATGCCCCCGAACCACTGAACACGAACCGAGCCATGAATGTCGAACTGCTGAATCCTGACGTTCCAGGCGCTCGCCATGCCCGCGAGACCAGAGGCGACCACCTCGATCGGCTCCTTGCTCTCCTCCCACCAAATCAGGACGTTGCTCCGGATGCGCTCCAGGCTCGCGAACGCCCGCTCAACATCCAGCGGATAGAGCGCATCCATCGGCACTCCGTCAGCGAGCAGCGCAAATTCGAGCGTGCCGACCGGACTCCGGCGTAACGCGCGTGATTGAGATGGCTCAATGGCAGCCCCTGGAGCAGGCGGCGTCACATCCCAGAAATCGGCCCAGCTTTGTGGAGCCTTCGTTGTTCCGGCTGGGTAAATCATGACTGTGGATGAATAGGCGACACCAACGCCATATTGCAAGGTAATATCATCGAACAACGCGGATCGGTCAACAATTTTGTAATCGATTGGCTCAAGATAATTACTGCGTGCGAGGAGGAGCACATCTTCCATGGGGAGTGTCAAAACATCCCAGGTTACTTCTTCTGCCTCCACTTGGTCGCGTAGCACGCCGATTTCGGCGGTCTGCGTTTGGATTGTGACGCCCGTCGCCAGCGAAAACGGCTCGAAAAACGCCGCGCGCTGTGCTTCCTCATACGGCCCGCCCCAGACAGCGATCGTGAGCGCCCGGCCCGCCCAACGGTTCGGGTCGCTGTAGCCTGGCACCGGAGACGCGATCACCTCCTGGGTCGGGGTTAGCGTCAGTTCGGGCGTAGGCGACGGCGTCGCTGTCGGCGCTGGCTTGCCCGTCCCGGAGTCGGATCCTCCGCACGCCGCGGCAGCGCCAAGCACACTGGCCGGCAACGTGGCCAGCAGTGCGCGACGGGTCAGGCGCTGGCGCAGTGCCGATCGGTGTGTCACGGCGTCATGGTTCCTGTCGTAGTCGGCGTCGGATACAAGCACGGGCCACCGAGGAGCCAGCAGTTGAACTGCTCGTTCGCCTCGCTGCGGTAGCGTGCCCACCAAGCAGTATTGACCAGGATGAGCTGATCCAAATGCTCAGGAGCAGTCGGCAGCACCGGTCTGAGCGAGCCCGGGACGAAGTCAAATGCGGCCGGCACAACCGGGCCCAATGGCACGGCAGCGGCAAGTGCCGCTTGAATTATGGGATTCGTGGCAAACCTCACCATGTCGATTGCAACGTCCCGTTCCTGACTCCCTTTGGCGATGACCCACGCGTCAGGAATGAGCAATCCTTGGTTCCAAAGAAATGCGATCGGCCGTCCATCGCGTTGACCGGCAACGACGCGATAGTGCCAGGCAGCAGCAAAATCGGCGCGACGCCGGGACAACCACAAAACTGGCTGCTGGCCGCTATCCCACCACCGGTCCACAATCTTACCGCTGATGCGCTTCAAACTCTCGATTGCCCGCGGGCCGTCTAGGGGATAAAGACGGTCCGGTGGAACGCCATCAGCGAGCAACGCGATCTCGAAGGTCGCGAATGCCTGCTTGGGCAACGCCCGCATTCCAGTCCAGCGGTCGGTATCCCACCACTCCTCCCACGTCTGCGGCTCCCCGATCCGCAGCACCGCGTCGCGCCGGGAGGCACTGACCATGGCGTACGCGTACGCTGGGACGGATCCCGCTGTCGGGACAAACGGGTGAAACCTCGCGGGATCGATCTCTTCAGGAGCCACTGGCTCGACTGCGCCGGCGTCGAGGGCAGTCTCCGCCCAGATTCCGTCAACCAAAAGAACGTCCGCATATGGCTGGCCCGCCTTTATCGAGGACACCAACTGCGCATAGTCCGTGACAAACTCGTGAATCGTGCATCCCGTCGCCTTCGCGAAAGGCTGCCAAACCGCATCCCGAAGCGCTTGCTGCACTTCCCCACCCCAGGCCGCAACGCGCAACGTGTGCCCGGCCCAGCGATGGGGATCATCGAATCCCGGCACCTCCCCAATCGGCGTTGCCGGGGGCAAGGTGTGGGTAGCAGTCGGGCTCACTCGACCGGCGCCACCACAGGCTGTGAGCAGCGACGTCGCGGCAGCAGACAAAATGCCAAGCGCGGCGCGCCGGCTGCAACGTCGCTCGACTCCTGATCGCGGCCGCCCCGGACGCTGCCCAATGCCCGCCATGCTGATCGCTCTCCTGTCCGCGCCCGAAGTTACGGTGATCGATCCGTGAGCATGCTACACAGGCAAGATTAGAGGAACGCGAGAAGCCGAAGCAATCGGCCCCCACCTAGGAGCAATCACGTTGCTCGTGCTTGCCTGCCGCGCCTGAGCAACTCCACGAGATGCAGCACCAGCGGGAGTTGCCACAATCTCCGAGGCGCTGTACGCTGCACGCGCCATCATGCTGGTATCCCGTACCGCATGGGAGGATGTTCTCAGCCGAATGTCACGAGGCAAGATTTACTCGCGATCAGCTCGGCAGATTTGTCGTGAGTGCAGCGAGCCTTGGCAGTCGGGTAGTAAGGAGGCACAGGGTGGAGACGTACAACATCTACATGGACGAGCTGCCGGCCAGCAGCGAGCAGAACGGCGAGGGACTGTACGAGGTGCAGTTCCGTGTCGTCCCCAACAGTATGGACGAGGGAGAGCCGGAGACCAACGCGGTTCTTGCGAATCTCAATATCTACGATTTGATCGACCTTCGCGACGCCATTCAGCAAGTGATTGACGACCTTGCGATCTCAGCGGTGGAAGGTGAGGTCGAGGAAGGCGAGCTCCTCGGCGAGGAAGAAGACGTCATGCCTTAGAGGGTGATGCCCAACAGGTGCGCAGTGGCCAGTGACGCCGCCAGAGCGATCCTTCGCTGCGCCTGGTTGGCCGGTACTGCCGGAGACTGGAGCAACCGCATCTCACGACAATGGCACGCGCGCGGGGCGGCCGCCGGGAGAGCAGCGACTGCTGCTCTCCGCCTAGCGGCAGACAATCGGCTGCCGCTACCGAACACTGGCTGTGCGAATCGGCAGCGATGCCGTGCGCAACACCGGCTACGCGTCCGTCAGCATCGATGAGCCCGACTTCAATCCGCGTCCGGCTTCCGGCCGCCGAACACCGCAAGCTCAAACACCTTGAAAAAGCAATCTACGTCTTGAAAGCCAATCTCCCGGAGCCAGGCGCATTGCACATCAACCGGCGCCAGCAGATTCGCCGCCTTGTCTGGCCGGTAAACGAACTCTTTGGCCACCTCTTCCCGGCTCTTCCCGGTTTGCAATCGCTGGTGATACGCGAAAATCGCATCTACAAGAAGCTCGTCGGACACGGATTGCAGCCACGGCGTTGACGACGCGACATGCTCGTCGTTGAGGAACCACCCGCCTGGTGCAAGCAAGTCGAAGATCTCCTGGTAGATTTCCCGCTTGCGCTGGTCAGGCTGGTGATGGATGGCAAATCCCGAGACGATGAGATCGAATGGCGCGAGACCGGCAACAACTTCAACCCAGGTTGGCTGACCGAAGTCTGCCAGAATGTAGTGGCGCCGCTCGCCGGTGCCAAGTCGCTGCCGCGCCACGTCGATCATCGGCTGCGAAAAATCGACAAGCGTCGCCTCGGCGTTAGGATAGGCATCGAGCACCACTTCCGCGACCGTTCCAGCGCCACTTCCCAGGTCTAAGAATCGCTGCACTTCCCGCCCACTGGCCGCGACAACCCGCATCATGATCGCGAGCTGGTCGGCAGCGTACGGAAGTCCACCCCGGACACCTTGCAAGAAATTGGCCACAAGCGTTGGATCTTTCCACACTGTATCGCGGATTTCCGAGCTCGTCATCCGATCGTTACCCTCACTGTCGGTCCCGCCGATCGCACCTCTTCGGGAATGAACGACCGCAAATTGGTCAATGTCCTCTGCGAACCTGACCGCCAAGCACGCTGCTCGCTGGTCATAGGCTACAGGATTGAGCGAGATAGCGCGAGGTCGCTGGAGAATATGCGGCGTCGCGGCAGACGGCTTCAGGCAAGGGGCGAAGCATCAGCGTGCGTCACAGGGGCCCCTGTCGCATAGAGCTGAATGAGCGCGGCTTGAACGTCAAAAGACTCCTCTCCGGGCGCGGGCATCACCGGCCGATACGTCCCATCCGGATGGAGCTCACGGGCGTTGACGGTATCCCGCAGATAGGCAGGCAGCAGGACATCACGAATGTGCGACTTGAGGTGCGGATCGTGGATGGGGAACACGACTTCCACCCGCCGGTCAAAATTCCGCTCCATCAGGTCCGCGCTGCCGAGATAGAGCTCGTCGTCACCACCATTGAAGAAGTAGAAAATGCGGCTATGCTCAAGGAAGCGGCCAACGAGACTGCGGACTCGGATATTGTCGCTCCACCCTGGCACACCGGGGCGCAAACAGCACACGCCCCGCACGATCAAATCGATGCGCACGCCAGCCTGCGACGCGGCGTAAAGTGCGCGAATGATCTCCTTATCTACCAAAGAGTTGACTTTGAAGATGAGGCGCCCCTTCCCCGTTCGCTGATGAGCCGCGATTTCCCGGTAGATCGCATCAAGGAAGCACTGACGGAGCCGTGCAGGAGCGACCCACAAGGTACGATACGAATCCTGTTGAGAATAGCCGGTCAGGACATTGAACAGCTCAGAAACATCGTTGCCAACATCGTGCCGCGCGGTCAGCAACCCAAGGTCCTCATAGATTCTGGCAGTTGTGGCATTGTAGTTGCCGGTGGCCAGGTGCACATACCGGCGCAAGCCGTCTGACTCGCGGCGCACCACCAGCGTCGCCTTGCAGTGCGTCTTGAGCCCGGCGACTCCATACGCCACGTGCACCCCGTGCTGCTCAAGCTGCTGCGCCCAGGTAATGTTGTTCTCCTCATCGAATCTCGCCTTCAGCTCCACAAGCACGGCGACCTGCGTGTCATCATCCCGAGCTTCGATCAACGCGGGAATGAGCGGTGAGTCTTTGCCAATGCGATACAACGTCTGCTTGATCGCGACGACATTCGGGTCCGTGGCCGCCGCTTTCAAGAAATCTGCCACCGCGCCAAATGACTGATACGGATGATGAACAAGCACGTCGCGTTCGCGCAGAATGGCAAAGATATCCGCGCCTCCCCAGGCACTTGCGTCCGCGGTCGCCGGATCCAGACCCAGCACTTTCGCAAGACCCGTAGGGGTAAAGGCCGGGAATTTCAGATCCGGCCGGTCGAGGCGAGAAAGCTCCATCATGCCCGAAAGCGCCAGCGGACCATCAACGACATAGAGGTCACGGTCGGTTGCATGGAGCTGATCCACCAGCCACGACCGGACTTCAAGCGGCATCGAGGCGCCGACAGCAAGCATCACCACGGTACCGAAGGTTCGCTCACTCAAGAGCTCCCGCATCGTTGCCAGGAGATCGTGGTCGTCGTCATCGTCGTCATCAACTTCGATATCGGAGTCTCGCACCACATAAAAGGGATAGGAGGCGACAACGTCGTTGCCGGGGAACAATTGCTCCAGATGCGCCGCAACGAGGGATTCCAGCCAGACGAAGCGCCACGGGTCATGCTGCGCGACGTTTTCCGATACCGCTGGCACGCGAACGAGTCGAGGCAAGATCGCGGGAATCTTGACGCGGGCGAAGCGAGGACCGGCACTCGGTGAACGCAAGACCACAATAAGATTGAGACTCTGATTGGAGACGTGCGGGAAGCGGCGCGCCCGGTCGATCGCTTGTGGTGTAAGGACCGGAAAAACATCTCGCTCGAAGACGGCACGAAGCGCGGCGCGCTCGTCCTGCGTCAAATTCGACACCGGCTCGATCTGAATGCCGCTGGCTGCAAGCGCGGGGAGTATCTCATGCTTAAGCAGACGAGCTTGCTCGTCAAGGAGCCGTTGCGTTTCCGCGCGGATTGCCGCGATCTGCTCGACCGGCGTTCTCCCGTCGGGTCCCGTCTCACTGATCCCCGCCACGACCTTTCGCTTCACACCCGCCACGCGGATCATGAAGAACTCATCAAGGTTCGAGCTGAAAATCGCGACGAACTTTGTGCGCTCAAGGAGCGGCAGGCTAGGATCGGCTGCCTCTTCTAGCACGCGCCGGTTGAATGCCAGCCAGCTCAGCTCGCGGTTGAGATAGAGGTCAGGCTGGAGAGGGGGCAAAGGAAGCGAGGAACCATCCTGACTGACAGGCAGAGCCCGCGCGTTCCCGATTGCGGGAGAGTGCGCGCTCGGCGGCCGCTTCGCTTCGCCCGAATCTGGCACCTTTCGCTTCCGCATTCTATCGCTTCGTCGTTAGCGTGGTCAGCTTGCTATTAGCTTGTCCCTGCTCAAGTGCTACGTGCGGTCCGTTGCTCCACGCTGCGCTTGGGACTGAGCAGCAATTAAATCACGGACGCGGCGGATCGCGAGCACGGGAACAAACGCAGTAACTTTGATGGGATCATCGCAGAGCTCCGCTACCGCCTCGCGCGTCAATCGCTCGATGACCTGCTCGTCCGCGACATCGCGAAATGCCCGCTTCGCGTCGGCGACCACGCGGTTCGTGAGCGCTGCGGAAATTGTCCACGACGGCGTGTGACCACTCATCTCCTGCTCCATCCCAATGGCATCGTGCCAATGAACGGTTGGAAGGAACCAGACACTGCCAAGGAAGTCGTTGACAGCTTGGCAGAGGGTCTCGCCTCCCTATAGTGCACCTGCTGGAATGGGCTGAGTGATATAGATCGTTAAATTTCTGTGAAGCTTTGACGCGCTGCTCGCACCCGCGCACCAGGCAACGGCTCGTTATCCATCCGGCGCGGCTACGATGCTACGCTCAGAACTCCATGGGTTGCCAGCCGAGCGCGAGGCAGACCTACGCTGCCGATTCCGGCACATCATCGAGGAGCGCCTTCAGCACGTCATCGGCCGTTGTGCCGCCCGCTTCTGCCTCAAAATTCAGGATGATCCGGTGACGCAGCGCTTGCAGCGCAACCGCCCGCACATCGTCAAAGGCGACGTTGAGACGACCTTCCATCAGCGCGCGGATCTTTGCTCCGAGAATGATGGCTTGCGCTCCGCGCGGGCTGACGCCGTAGCGTACATACCGCTTGACCATCGGTGTGGCGCGGGCATTGTCCGGATGGGTAGCCAGCACCAGGCGCACAACGTAGTCACTAACATTACTCGCCACGGGGACCTGCCGCGCCAGCCGGCCCATTGCGAGAATGGTCTGCCCATCTGCCGCCTTCTGTGGCGCATAGCTCACGTCCGAAGTCGTTCTCCGAATGATCTCAGCCAGATCCTCCTCGGAGGGATAGGGGATGATGAGCTTGAAGAAGAAGCGGTCCAACTGCGCTTCCGGTAATGGATAGGTTCCCTCCATTTCCAGCGGATTCTGGGTGGCCAGAACAAAAAACGGCTGCAGCAGCGGATGGATAACATTGGCTACGCTGCACGTCTTGTCTTGCATTGCTTCGAGCAGCGCCGCTTGTGTCTTCGGGGTTGCGCGGTTGATCTCATCGGCCAGTATCAAGTTGGCAAAGATGGGACCAGGCTGAAACTCAAACCGGCGTTTTCCCTGCTCGTCCTCGATCAAGATGTTTGTTCCCGTGATATCCGCGGGCATCAAGTCCGGAGTGAACTGGATCCGGCTAAACCGCAGGTCCAGCGCCTCGGCGAGCGTGCGCACCAGCATCGTCTTCCCCAGCCCTGGCACACCTTCAAGGAGCGCATGCCCACCTGCCAGAATGCAGATCAGCACGTCTCGCACGATGGCTGCCTGACCAACCATGGTCTTGGCCACCTCTTCCTCGATGCGCCGGGTAATTTCACGAAAGGTGCTAACCGACATCTCAGTTTCCACAATCGCCATCACGAAACCTCACTTCTGCGACGCGAGTAGCCAATCTGAGGGGACGACGAGGGGCAACACCGGAGGATTGGATGTCCGAGTTGCTCTACCTGACGATGAGTATCACCGCGACGATGACGCACATGAGGACAATTCCGCCGATCGCCACGGCACCAATCAGGATAATGCTTGCACGATCAGACATCCAGCGCCGCGTGGGCTTGCCTGGCTCCTGACGCGGTATCTCGTCACTCATCGTCTGGCAACCTCCCGGATCGCGCCTGCGACCACCTGCCCCGCGGCTTCCCACGAATAGCGCCGGGCTTGCCGCTTGCGCGCTTCGACCAGTTCCGGCGAGCGCTCGCCCTCGCTGACTGCCTCGACGATCGCGCTAGCGATCGCCTCCGGGTCCGCCGGGTCAACATACCTCGCGCAGCCGCCACCCACCTCTTTCAGTGCCGGGGCCGTGCTAGCCACAACAGGGATGCCAGCCGCAAGCGCTTCCACCACTGGCAGGCCAAAGCCCTCATACCAGGAGGGATAGACCAGGCAGCGCGCACCGGCGTACAACGCGGGCAATAGCTGCTCGGGCACGTAGTCGAGCAACCTGACCTGCCCGGCTCGCACCAGGGGCTCCGCCGCGCTGAGAATCGGCGCGGTTTCCCAGCCCTTCCGGCCGGCCACGACGAGCGGATAGTCGAACCGGTCGCCGAGCAACTCCATCGCACGGAACAGCGTGAGATGGTTCTTCCGTGGTTCCAATGTGCCCACGGTCAAGATGTAACGGTCGGGGAGGCCCAGCCGCGAGCGCTCCTCGTCGGTCAGGGGCGACGCTGAGAAGAATCGCTCTGCCACGCCGTTCGAAGCCACCACGATTTTCGCCGGATCGACCCGGTACCGCTCGATGAGATCCGCCCGCGTCGTCTCTGATACGGCAACTACCCGAGCAGCCGAAGCAACTTGCCTGGGGACGACCGCTTGGAGATACGCGCGCAACCCGGCGGGCGCGCGCTCCGGGCAAATCTCAAACGCGAGGTCGTGGACGGTCACAATTCGCGGCGTCCGGCCAGCCGGAGGAGCGGTGAAATCCGGCGAATACACGACATCGGCGCGAGCGCGGGCAAGAATGGACAGAGGTAGGGGAATACGCGCGCGGTACCACAATTGGTCCATCCGGCGCCGGCTCAGCGGGACCCGCGCCACACGGGGTTGCGCGATCCCCGTAAACGCTTCCAGTGTTGCCTCAAGAAACGGGGCATGTCCAGAACGTTCCGGCGCGTACCACAGGGTCACCTCGACATCCCGCAAGGCACGAATGGCAGACGGGACGATCTCCCGGGCATACCGGCCGATTCCCGCCCCTTGGTTGATCGCCGGGCTATCGTCAACGAGGAGCCGGAGCCGTCCACTCATGAGGTCATGTCTGCCTCGCGCACGTCATGGCGCAGACGCCGGAGATAGAGAATCAGACCAACTGCGACGAGGCTCCAGTAGGAGAGGAGCCTGTCCATCAGCGCGATGGAGCCAGCCAGCGACGCGTTGACATCGACGAGCTTGAGCATGGTAACCATCGCCACCTCAACCACGCCAAGCCCGGCTGGCGTCACCGGCAGCGTCGTCAGCAAGGCGCTCATGAGGGACACGAACGCAGCAGTCGAGTAACTGAGATCGGCGCCCAGAGCGGTGCCAACGCAATAGAAGCGCAACCCATCGGCGAGCCAAATCAGGATGCTGATCGCGACCGGCCGCCACGGCTTGCGCAAGCACGCGAAGATCGCGGCGTGAAGGTGACCGAACTGCTGCCGGAGACGGACCGGTAATCGCCGCTCGACCGCGTGCCGTGCAAACCAGAGCCCGGTCAGCCCGACAAATCCGATTGCTAGCAGGCCAACGCCCAAGATCAAGGTACGGGTCGCCTCGGCAGGCAACCGGCCATGGAAAGCGATAATGCCAGTTGTCGTCATAGTCGCAAAGAGCACCGTCAAATCGGTCAAACGCTCAGCCAGAATCGTGCCAAGTGACGTGCTGAAGGTCGATCCGGTCGCTCGCTTGGCCAGGTAGCTCCGGTAGGCGTCGCCCACCTTGGCTGGCACCACACAATTGACAAACCACGACAACATGATGATCTCGGCGAAGCGGCGAAGCGGCGGCACGGTGTAGCCCTGATCGTTGCGCACTCCAGCATCGGCCATCATCCATCGCCACCGGGCCGCCCGAAGGCCAAAGGCGCCGTAGTAGAGAAGCCACGCGGCCGCGTACAGCCGCAAATCGGTGCTGCGCACATTGCGCAACACCTCGTTCGGATCGACGTTCAACCGGCTAAAGAAAAAGAGAATTATGGCGACCGCGAGGCCGAAGGAGATCACGGTCTGTGGCCGGAGAATGCGGCGGCCAAGCGGCTCTGGCGGATGCGCAGCGGCGACCTCGGCGTGATCGGGCGCGCCGATTCCGCTGTGCTCCGCGGTCACAGTTTCATCCGGCGACTCTCCGGACTGCACAGCGTCTCGATGCGCTGGCGCAGTGAGTGCTCGCGGTTGGGCATTCTCCGTCATCGCCCTGCTCCTCGCGATACCCTCACCAGCGCGCGTGGGCTTGCTTCGTGCAATGGCCGGGATGCCGCGAGCGCCCAGACAACGGCAAGCTGAAGCCCAAGACTCAAGACGTGCAGATACTCCACGAGATTGTGAACGGCCACCGCGGCTGTCACACCGGCTGCGCCAATGACTAATGCCCGGTCCGTGCCTGGCTCCGCCTGGCGCAATTGCCGATAGATCGTGCGCGTAACCGCTCCGAGCAGCACCAGATACGCGAGAAATCCGACTACTCCTGCCTGTGCGAGGGCCTGGAGATACGCATTGTGCGCGTGCCCTCTTGGGATGCGAAAGCGCCACACTGTTGTCATTTCCCGGTACCGCGCATTGAAATTCCCCGCGCCCACGCCAAGCACCGGATTCCGCTCCGCCATCTCGATCGCCGCGCGCCAGTGGGCTGCACGCTCCAGCGCCGCGAAATTCCCAACCGTAACTTGGGCTTCCGTGCCTGTCGATAACGCGGCGCTGCCAAAGCGACTCATCAGGCGTCCACTCACCGGCAGCGCCAATGTCACGACGGCGAGCGCCACCACGGCAACTGTACCGAGCCGCCGGGCATGACCGCCACTCAGCCACAGTACCATACCAGTGCCCACCGCCATACCGACCAGGCCACCGCGGGATTGCGTCAGTACCAAGATCGCGCTTCCCACCGCCCATGTCAGCAGAGCCAATCCCGTCAGCCAGCCTGCTGCTCGACTCGGTTCGTCGCGCAGCGCGAGCCGGCTGACAATCACCGCGAGGAGCACTGGGAGCGTCATTTCCAGATACCCCGCCAGTGGATTTGGCTCACCGAAGGTTCCGAACGCCCTGGTTATGCCACCAGCGGTGAACGACGGCGGTCCCGCGTGCGTCACAACTTGCCAGGCCCCGAGCAGGCTCACCCCGAGCGTGCCGCCCGCAATCGCCAGGAGCACAGGTGCCACTGGCCTTCCCGCCAGAAACACCGTCCGCGCCATGACGTAGACGATGAGCGCCACAGCCCAGCGATAGAGTTCGCCTGCCCAGGCGTCTACGTCTCGCGCGGGCACAATGCTTGCCATCAGGACAACCACATACACGAGCCAGGCGAAACCGATGGCATCAACGGTGATGGGACCACCAGTCAGCCACTGGCGAATCAGCCAACCTGCCGCTGCCGTCCAGACGATCACCTTGGTCGCCGTCAGTCCATCACCGATTTCGAGGGTGCGCTGAAGGGGGATGGAAATAACAATCGCCGCGATTGCCCACTCGGGCATCGTCAGCGCCAGCATGCCGGCGATCGCCCCAAGGACGCTGAGCACCAGCATTGGGAGTGGAGCTAAGGCCACCGCCGTGGCAAGCGCGATGGCAAGCGCCAGCACCGCGACCTTCTGGCCGATCCTGGCACCTGTTGGCCACGCGAGGACAAGCCGCCAGTTGCGATCACTCACGCTGATTCCCTGCCTCGGCCCGCGCGTCTGCCAGGTTGGGACTCCACGACGTTGCGCGGGCATTTCGCAAGCGATGCTCAATAAGTGCGAGGAAAAGCCAGGTCAGGGCGGCCAGATCGGGGAGGAAGAAGCTGTTATCCACGAGCCCGTGGACCACGCCACCGGTCAAGGCCGCTGCTGCACCGATCGCGATCCCGCCAGCGCGCGCGGGCGCTTGTCTCAATGTGCGCAACGCCCAGCCAAGCATGCCAAGCATGGCAACAAGTGTTAGCAAGCCGCCCAGTCCCAGCCTGAGCCAGAAATCGAGAACTAGATTGTGGGGATGCGATGTGTATCGCTCGGCCCAGCCAGCCGGGTCGATGTAGCGCGGGCGGTATTGGTACAAAAATTGATCGAGCCCCACCCCGAACACAGGATGATCTCGGATCATGCGAATGCTAGCCGACCAGATCAACTCACGGCTCGACGATGTTCCATCAGAGCCAGTTGCGAGCAGCCTCCCCTCCGCCAGCATGGCAAAGGCGGCAACCGCCAGCACCGTCGCGACCATGAGCCAGCGCCATGCCCTCCGCGACCGCGTGAGCCAGATAATCGTTGCACCGCCAGCCACCACGGCGAGCAAGCCGCCGCGCGACAAGGTGCTGGCAAGACCACAACCCAGAAAGGCAACCACCGGAATGAGGCGCCCACGCACGCGCCGCTCGATCAGCGCTATAGCGCTCGACAACAGCACGACCCGCTCAAGATAGAGCGCCAGATGGTTCGGATGGGTGTACGGTCCTGTGGCGCGGCGCGCGGAATCCGCTTCGATGCTGCCAACCCCGGTCAAGAACTGCACGACTGCCACTGCGGCCACGATCAGTGCTGCCCCAATCACGCTTGTCAGAATCAGGCGCTCCCCACCCCTGCGTAAGGTCCAGCGCGTGAGCACGAGCAAGATCACCGGTTCCAGGATGACCAAGCGATACTCTCGCAAGCTCTCCGCGAGGTGGCGAGGCGCCGCCACCGTCAGCAACGATGCGGTGGCGACGACGACCACCAAAGCCGGCACCATGATCGCTGGCACTGGGAGGAACAGTCCACCAAGAGCGGCGACCACGCCGGATCGGCGCACGGCAAGGAGCAGATGAGCGCCAAGCCCGAGCGCACCCAGAAGAATGGCAATCTCCAGCAGGCTGAACTGGGCCGAGCCAACGACGACTGGCCGAAGCACAAGAGGCACCGCGGCAAATGCGGCGGCGCAGGCAGCCGCAGGCGCGACGATTGACGCGCCCCCAGCGACGACAATCAATACGGCGGCAGCTGGAACTGGAACCCCAACCGCCAGCGAAAGACCAACCGCGACGAGGATAACGAGCGCTAAGACGTCCGTTTGCTCGGGAGCGCCAAGTAGGCGTTGGAGCCTGACGACAAGTCCGCCGCTCATCGCCGGCCGGTCAAGCGCAATCATGTCCACCGAGCCGGGCGCCAGTCCGGCAGATGTGGCAATGGTGGCCTGACCTCGATACCGCGCTTCCTATGCAAGTAGCCTGAACGCATGGCAACGACGTATGCCACCTCCCGGAAGGCCAGCACGAGGAGCACGGCCGCTGCTGAGGTCAAGATGACCACCGGCCACATGAGGGGCGCGTCGCGAGCCACGACGAATCCACCGAGCGTCAACTGCGCAGATCCGGCCGTGAGCTCGCCAGGCCCTTCCAGTGTCAACGTGAGCACGTGCACCCGGTCCTCCAATCCTGACGCGAGGCGGATTGGCACATCGAGCGCCCGGTAATACGACAAATCGATGGCTGTGGAATCTCCATCAGGAGGCTGTCCGGGCAGCGGCTTGCCATCGAGCGTCGCGCGCACTACCCCGGCCTGCGGCCCCTGGCGGAGATACGCCGTAATCGACGTGCCCCGGAATCGTATCGTCACCGAGGCGCCGATCTCACTCGTCGTGCGGAATACCCGGTCCACATCGTCGATTGGCAGATGCTGCTTCCCCCACGCCCCTTGATAGCTCAACGAACGCGCATCGGTCGGAGCATATCCGGTCGGTGCAGCCGTGCCGAGATCACTCTTCCCGAAGGAGGCCAACGCCTGGAAGGTTGCCGTCGCCGCACCATCCGGGCCGAGCAGCGCATACCCTGGCGGCTGGCCGGCGCGGGGCACGAGGTCCCAGGCAAACATCAAGCCGAGCCATGGCCACTCCGAGCGAGCCCGCTTAATTGCCGCCACAGTGAAATCGGCCTGCTCTGCCTCCGATATCCACCCGCCATCCCCTCCATTCCAGCCAAAACGTGTCAGCCAGATCGGGCGAGAGGCATCGCCTTGCTCAAGCAGTAACTCGCGGAAGAGCACGGCACGTGAGAAATTCTTCCGCCCGCGCCGGATGGTGCGGTCGTAAGGGGAGGCAGTGCCACCATCAATTTGCGCGGCAATGATGTCAACATAGGCATCCGCGCGCAGATCGTAGAGGGAGCGAAGAAACGACAAATCGCTGCCATTTGTGCCCGGATCCAATTCGGCAAGCACGATTCGAATCTCCGGACTTGCCAGGCGAGCGGCGTTGAACCCGAGCGCGAGCAGCGCCGCGTAATCTTCCGGCCTGGCCGCCTTTCCTCCCCAGTGCTCCGGATTATTCGGCAGATCCCACAATTGCAGGTAGGCAACACGCCCGCGGTAGCGCCGGCTCACCTCGCCGACAAACCGAGCAAAGTCCTCCGGGTTTGCTGGCGGAGCATCGCGCCATTGCTGGGTTTCTGGAGCCCGTGCCCAGGACGGGGAATCTGCCAGAACACCAAGGATCTGGATGCCGTGCGCTTCGAGCACATCCACGACTCGGTCATAGGCTTCCCAGGTAAATGCGCCCCGCTGCGGCTCGATGCGCGCCCACGAAAACGGCTGCCGTACGTAAGCGAATCCCGCCTCCTGGAGAGCCGCCGCCACGGCATCGTACGTGGACGGGTCGAACATGAGGAAATCGACGTTCGTCGCAAGCTCCCGTCCGGATGCCTGCACGACGTAGGGCGGGTCGCCGCTCGTCTCGACGCCACGATGCAGATACACGTTCGAGATGGCTGCGCCAAGAGCGATGCACAGCCCCAGCAATGCAAAAACCACGGCACGAGCCAGCCGGGCAGCATCATCGTCTCGCTGGCTGTCCCGGACCAATTTACCGATTGCCCGGCGCTTCTCCCTCGCCACCGGCGAGCCCGGCGCGATGCTTCCGGGCGCGGCGCTGCCAAACCCTGCGCTAGCCCATCGTCGCATGCGTCCTCGTCGAGTAACCGACAATGCGCTCTCAGTCCTCGTGTGGTCCCATAGATAAGCACGGTGACGGCCAGTCTTGGCCTTCTCAGAGTATAGGCCGCTCGCCTCCACTTGGCCGCCTGCGCATTCCATCACGGTCACGTATCATTTGCTTCATGAATGCCGTAACGCCGGTCGATGAGCGGCGAGCGCCACCAGCGATCCACACGCTTGCTCAACTCCTCGCGCGGGGCCTCGACCAAGCGTACCCGCCATGTTCATCGCTCACCGCTGGGTCACAGCCGCTTCGCGAAGCCTGCGAGCGCTTCGGCGCGGCCGCAGCCGGTGCGCACCTTCCGCTGGAAGATGCCATGGCAGCGGCGATCGAGGTCTTGCAGGCGTTCTTCGACCGGCTTGGCGGACACGCGTCGGACCCGGCCACGACGATCGCGGCCGGCATCGCCCTCGCCGCGGTCGCTCACGGATACCACCAGCGCGCGGTCGCCCCAGCGTCGCAGGAGTCTTTCGACAATGTCCCGACGCAGGAAGCGCGGCTGCGGGCACTTTACCGGATCAACCGGGCAGCGACCGCGAACCTTGATCTATCTGAAATGCTTGATACCGTCGTTCGGGTCGTGGCCGAAGCGACGCAGAGTGATGCCTGCGCGGTCTTTCTCTACGATCCGGTGACCGACTCGCTGGCGCTCCGCGCGGCAGTCGGATTGAATCCGTCGTCGGTAGGAGCGCTCGTAATCCGACCTGGCAGCGGCATCACCGGGCGGGCTGCCATCGAGCGCCGGCCCATCGTCGCTCCAGACACCCATACCCACGACGACTTGGTCTCTACGCCGGGATTTGGTGATGCCGTCTATGCCTCGCAGGCGTCGGTGCCGATGCAGATCCACATGCAAGGCCAGGACCGCCTCGTCGGCGTCCTCAATATTCTGACGATCGCCCGGCGGGAATTTGACGACGAGGAGCTCGACTTCTTGCAAACGGTCGCGGGTGAGCTCGCGATCAGCATTGAGAATGCCCGCCTCTACAGCCGGACCGATGCGCGCCTGCGCCGCAAGGTGGCCGAGCTAGCGACGTTGCAGCGTGTATCGCGGACGGTCGCCTCGTCGCTCGACCTGCCCAATGTGCTGCGCTCGATCGCGGAGGCGGCAGTGGAGCTGATTCGGGCCGAGGCGGCAGCGATTTTTCGCCTTCCTCGCCGGCCAGGCGCCACGAATGGGGACCATCTGCCTATCATCGAATACCGGGTCGGGTACTCACGGCAACCGGTTGATGCCGTTCAGCGCGACCAATTCGTGCTCGATGTGATTCGGAGCGGCAGCGCACGAGCAACCGAGATCACCTATCTTGACGGGGCCGGACGCCTCTACTGCCTCCCCTTGCGCTCCGCCCGCGAAACCTGGGGAGCGCTCTGTCTGCGGTTGCCTCCTGGCGCCGAGCTCACCGAGGATGAGCTCGGCCTGCTCCAGGCGTTCACCGACTCGGCATCGATCGCAATCGAAAACGCGCAGTTGTACCAGGACGCAAAACACGGGCTGGAAACCGCTTCCACCCTGCTCCAAGAGATGCACCATCGCGTCCGCAATAATCTGCAGACCGTCGCGGCGCTCCTGTCCATTCAGCTCCGGCAGATCAGCGATGGACCGGCAGCCCATCACCTTCGGGAAGCCATCAGCCGGGTCCAAGCCATCGCCGGAGTCCATGAGCTACTGAGCGACGAGGACCGCCTCGCCGGAGCAACCATAGATGCCATTGCCCGTCTGGTGGCGGAAGAGGCGCAATCGACGCTCATTCCTCCTGGGCTGCACGTCGAATTCGTCATCCCGCCCACCGGTATCGCGGTATCCTCCAAGCAGGCAACTATTCTCGCCTTGCTAATCAATGAGCTTGTCGCGAATGCGGTGAGTCATGGATTTCGCACGGTGACACGCGGCACCATCACGATTCGAGCGCACCAGACGGGCCGCATGGCTACCATTGAGGTTGAGAACGATGGGCTGCGGCTCCCGCCGGACTTCAACCCTCAGACAAGCCGCGGGCTGGGGATGCGCATTATTCAACGGCTCGTTAGCTCCGATCTCCGAGGTAACTTCCGGCTACAGTCTTCGGAGGCGGGCACCGTGGCTTCGATCACCTTCCCGCTCACTGAGCCCTAATACCGGGGAGCCGGCTTCCAGGTCCCGCCCGCGGCCGCCTTGAACGCTGCAGGACATGGCTTTTCATCAGCGCCGTCTCGGAGACGAAGTGGAAGGCGAGTGGCACCTCCACTGAACCGCAACCAGTGCCAACATAACGCTGACAAATCACCATAAACCTGTCGAGAACAGACAGTGATTCTGAGAAAACGCACTTTTCGATACCGCATTTCCGTCCGATGCGCGAACGAGCGCGGTCGTCAGCCTTTCGTTGCAAGTGCTATACTGAAGCGTGGCCCGGCGCCCGCCGGGCCGTCATGTTGCGCTTCGCCATTCCGCGAAGGCTCGAATGAAGCACGCGTCAGGACTGGGTACGGCGTGCCAGAGGTTGCCAGCCCCTGGTCCGGCTCGGGATGAATGACGCGGAAGTTAAACGCAGGTAGAGGAGGTTCGAGTGGTTACTGCGAGTGCCCCGAGTATTCTGGGCCTGTCACCTGAACAGATGATGAAAGCGCTCCTCGAAGCAGGGGTGCATTTTGGGCACCAGACCAAGCGGTGGAATCCCAAGATGCGACCCTTCATCTTCACAGAGCGCAACGGCATCCACATCATTGACCTCAACCAAACAGTCGTCCTGCTCAAGCAGGCATGTGATTTTGTCACGGAAACGACCGCGCAAGGCGGCCGCTTGCTCTTTGTTGGCACGAAGAAGCAAGCGCAGGAGGTTGTGGCGCGCGAGGCCCAGCGCTCCGGCCAGTTCTATGTCAACCGGCGCTGGCTTGGCGGAACGCTGACGAACTTTGTCACGATTCGCCAGCGCCTGCGCGCGCTCAAGGAGTTGCAACGTCAATACGAGCGCGGAGAGTTCTCCGTACTGCCGAAGCAAGAGGCCGCCGTCAAGCTTCGAGAGCTCGAACGGCTGGAGCGAAGCCTTGGCGGCATGCGCGATATGACACAGTTGCCGGCGGCGCTGTTCGTCGTCGATCCGAAGCGAGAGCACCTGGCCGTCACCGAGGCGCGGCGCCTGAAGATCCCGGTGATTGCGATCGTTGACACCAACTGCGATCCCGACGAGATCGACTACGTCATTCCTGGTAACGACGACGCGATCCGCTCGATTCGCTTGCTCACCGGCGCGATTGCCGATGCGGCCATTCAGGGCTCGATGCGGATGGAGATCACCCAAGCTGAGGAAGCCATGGACATTGGCCCGGGCGCGGAGCTTGCGGAAGAAACGATCTACTCACCTGACTACGAGGATTTGAGCGAGCTCGTCCAAGTGGACGAGTAAGATACCTGTGTGAGGGACGCCGTGTCAGTGACCATTAGTGCAGCCCAAGTCAAACATCTACGGGAGCGCACCGGCGCCGGTATCATGGAGTGCAAGCGCGCGCTCGAAGAGACCGGCGGCAACGTTGAGCGCGCGATCGATTTGCTCAAGCAGCAAGGGCTGGCCAAAGCGGAAAAGAAGGCCGGCCGCGTGGCCATGCAAGGGATTGTCGAACCCTACATCCATGCTGGTGGACGGATCGGCGCCCTGATCGAGGTCAATTGCGAAACCGACTTCGTGGCCCGCACGCCCGACTTCCGATCGCTCGCCCACGATATTGCGATGCAGGTGGCCGCAACATCACCGCGCTATGTGAGCGAGGAAGAGATCCCCGAATCGGCGTGGCCTGAGTTGGAGCGCGAGTTCGGCGACCGCAAACGAGCGCTGGAAGCTGTCAGCCTCCTCGACCAGCCATTTATCAAGGATCCGAAGTTCACCGTCCGCGATCTGATCAAATCCCAAATCGGCAAGCTCGGCGAGAACATCGTCGTGCGCCGATTCGCGCGGTTCGAGGTAGGGGCGGATCAGACCGCTGCCAGTGAAACAGTGGAGTAATGGCAATGACCGGGCCGGCGCGGGATGACCTGGTTGACCAGCGTTCCTTCTCCGCGCCAACCGGCTCAGCCAGGGGGCAGGCGGTGGCGCGATACCAGCGTGTGTTGCTGAAGCTCAGCGGCGAGGCGCTGATGGGCGACGCTCCGTACGGCATTGATCCGGCCGTCGCCGCGTCAATCGCCCGGCAAATCTGCCGCGTCGTTGCGCTCGATGTGCAGATCGCAATTGTTATCGGCGGCGGGAACATCTGGCGGGGACTGTCCGCCAGCAGCAAGGGCATGGACCGGGCCACTGCCGACTATATGGGCATGGTCGCCACGGTTCTGAATGCATTAGCCCTGCAAGACGCGCTGGAGAAAGCCGGGGTGCAGACCCGCGTCATGACCGCCATTGAGATGCACGAAGTCGCTGAGCCCTACATTCGCCGCCGAGCCATCCGCCATATGGAAAAGGGCCGGGTGGTTATCCTCGCTGCTGGCACCGGCAACCCGTATTTCACGACGGATACGGCAGCCGCGCTTCGCGCCCTTGAATTGAATGCCGACATCCTGCTCATGGCGAAGAATCGGGTCAACGGCATTTATTCGGATGATCCCCGCATCAACCCCCACGCTCGCCGCTTCCTTCGCATCAGTCACAAGGATGCATTTGAGCGTAACCTTCGGGTGATGGATGCCTCGGCGTTCTCCCTATGCCGCGAGAACAATCTCCCGATTCTCGTGTTTGCCATGAACGAGGAGCGGGCAATCGAGCGGGCAGTCGCTGGAGAGCCGGTGGGTACCCTTGTCGCCGCTGGTGAAACCATTCTCGAAGAGCCGGTCGGCGTTCAACCTTGGGCGTAAAATCTGCCATGACGAGGTGATGCCCGTGGGCGCCTTAGCGCCCCTACCCGCCAAGTGGATCAGCATCCGGGCGTCTTCGGCCCGGAATCAGGTTTGGGAGCAAGGCCAATGATTCGTGAAACGATCGCCGACGCCGAAGAACGGATGTCGAAAGCGATGGACGCCCTCCGCCGCGACTTGAACACGATTCGCACTGGCCGCGCGTCCCCTTCCTTACTCGACCGTATCACCATCGACTACTACGGGACGCCAACTCCGCTGAACCAGGTCGCGAGCGTCTCCGCTCCTGAGGCCCGCCTGCTTGTGATTCAACCGTGGGACCGCAGTACGATCGGGCTCATTGAGAAAGCAATTCAGAAATCTGACCTGGGGCTCAATCCAAGCAGCGACGGACAAGTGATCCGCATCTCCATCCCACCGCTCACTGAGGAGCGGCGCAAACAACTGGTCAAGGTAGTGCATAATTATGTTGAGGAAGCCAAGGTCGCTGTGCGCAATATCCGCCGGGATGCACTCGCGCACATCCGGCAGATGATGAATGAGAAGCTGATCTCGGAGGACGATGAGCGCCGGGCGGAGCAGCAACTTGATGAGCTAACCAAGCGTTTTGTTGAAGAAGCGGACAAGATCGGGAAGGCGAAAGAACACGAGGTCATGGAGGTTTAGACCGTCTTGGCCGGGCCATCCACGCCAGTCGCATCTGGGAGCGTCATCGACGTGGCGCAGGCGGTGGCGGCTCTCCCGCGCGAGACCATTCCACGCCATGTCGCAATCATCATGGATGGCAACGGGCGATGGGCCGCGAAGCGAGGGTTGCCGCGTGTGGCCGGCCATGAGCGGGGCACCGATAACATTCGCCGCATCACGGAAACGGCAGGCGAGATCGGGATCAAATATCTCACACTCTGGGCGTTCTCCACAGAAAACTGGCAGCGCCCACCAGAAGAAATCCAAGGGATCATGCGAGTCCTCGGTGAGGCACTCGAACGAGAGACTCTCGAGTTGCACCGGCAAGGCGCCCAGCTTCGTCACATCGGCAGTTTGGAGGGTCTCGATCCCGACTTGCGCCAGTCGGTGCTCGACGCCATTGAACTAACCCGCAACAACGACAAGCTCGTGCTCACGCTCGCCTTCGATTACGGCGGACGCCAGGAACTCGTCCACGCCGTCCGAGAGATCGTCGCCGAAGGCATCCCTCCCGAGGCGATCGACGAGCAGACGATCGCTTCACATCTCTTCACCCGCGATCTCCCTGATCCGGACCTCATCATTCGGACGTCGGGTGAAGTGCGCACCAGCAACTTCCTGATCTGGCAAGCCGCCTACGCCGAGTGGTACTTCAGCCCCGTGCTGTGGCCTGACTTCGGCCCGGAGGATCTCCGCGCCGCGGTCCTCGACTTCTCCCGGCGCGAGCGGCGCTTCGGCCGAGTTCCCTCGGCCGCGGCGACCGCGCCAAGCTGATCGGGCTACGCCCGTGCGACAGCGGACGATTAGCTCGGTTGGCGTGGTCCTCGTCGGCATCGTGCCGGCGCTGCTGGGTGGACCGGTCTGGCCTGCTGTCCTAACCGCTTTGTTTCTCATCGGGGCACATGAGTACCATGTCCTCGCACGCCGGATCGAGCCGACCGTTCGGCCATTTATCTTGCTGGTGCTGCCAGGTTTTGCGCTGGCCAGCGCCCTCGAAGGCGGTGCACACGCGCTCCTCGGAGTCGTGACACTCGCGGTTAGCCTCCCGATGACCGAAACGGTGTTCCGGCGCGACCTCTCCGGCGCTTTTGCTGCGTGGGCACTCAGCACCGCTGGCACGCTCTACCTCGCAGTGCCGCTGTTCGCCGCGACCGCCCTCCGGCAGCTAGACGGCAGCATCGAAGCCTCGTGGCTCACCCGACTGTCCGATCGCCTGGCGTTTGGCTGGGATCCCAATCCCCGCGGCCTTGCCTGGCTCCTGCTCGTGATCGTCGTTACGTGGATCGGCGACTCCGGCGCCTACCTCGTCGGCCGGTCCTTTGGGCGCCGGCCGCTCATTCCAGTTGTCAGCCCCAAGAAGACTGTCGAGGGCTTCCTCGGCGGCCTCGCTTGCGCGACACTCACCGGCGCAATCGCCACGCGTGTGTTTGGCCTTGGTTTCTCGTGGCTGATCGGCCTCGTACTCGGCTTGCTTATCGGCCTCGTGGCTGTCGCTGGAGACCTGGCGGAGTCCGTGCTGAAGCGGCAGGCCGGTGTGAAAGACAGTGGCACGCTCATCCCCGGCCATGGAGGTATGCTTGATAGGCTCGATGCGTTGCTCTTTACCTGGACGGCGGGATGGTATCTCGCCAGTCTCGTTGACCGGATCGTCCGATGATGTCACGAAGTGCTAGTCCTGTGCCCCGGCCCTCGTGCGACGATGCGCCATGTAGCCAGCCATCTTGGCCAAAGGGCGTCGCAATCCTCGGCTCCACCGGATCAATCGGCCGGCAATCCCTCGATGTCGTCGAACACCTCCCTAGCTATCTTCGTGTCGTCTCGCTCGCCGCTCACGCCAACCTTCACGCTCTCCTGGAACAGGCAGCCCGTCACCACCCGACAGTCATTGCCTGCGAGGTGCTGCCGGATTCCTTCTCAGCTCGTCATCCCCAGGAGATTATGACCGGTCCAGAAGGGCTGATCGCCGCAGCAACGCACCCTGAGGTCGATATCGTCGTTGTCGCGACCACGGGCCATGCAGCCATCGTTCCGACGATCCGCGCCATCGAAGCAGGGAAAACGATCGCGCTGGCAAATAAGGAAACGATTGTCTGCGCTGGAGATTTGATCATTCCCCTCGCATTGCAGCGCGGCGTGCCGATTCACCCGGTAGACAGCGAACACAGCGCCATCTGGCAGGCGCTTGGTGCTTCACCGCTTGCCGACGTGTCCCGCCTCATCTTGACCGCGTCAGGCGGGCCGTTCCGCGCCATGCCGGCGGAGCGGCTGCGAACGGTCACGGCGTCGGAAGCGCTGGCGCATCCTACCTGGCGCATGGGTGGCAAGATCACGATCGACTCGGCCACCCTCATGAACAAGGGGCTAGAACTGATCGAGGCCCACCGGCTGTTCGGCATTCCCTACGATCGCATCGAGGTGGTTGTTCATCCGGAGAGCATCATCCATTCTATAGTCGAATTCACCGACGGCAGCCAAGTCGCGCAATTGAGCTTGCCCGACATGCGTTTGCCCATCCAATACGCGCTCACATTCCCTTGCCGCTGCCCTAGCCCCTGCCAGCGGCTAGACCTCACCACGATCGGCGCGCTGCATTTTGAGCCGCCCGATCTCGCTCGCTTCCCAGCGTTGCAACTCGCCCGCTGGGCTGGCCAAGCTGGGAAGACGTACCCCACGGTGCTCAGCGCAGCCGACGAGGTCGCCGTCGAGGCTTTCCTGGCTGGACAGCTTCCATTCCCGGGGATCACCGAAGTCGTCGCTCAGGTGCTTGAGCGCCATGAGCCAAACGTGATCACCGATATCGAAACCGTTCTGGAAGCAGATCGGTGGGCACGGGCCGTGGCGCGAGAAATCATTCAGCGCCATTCAACCGGCGTGCTCTCTGGCCGGTGAAACGAGCCTTCCTGCACCTGCTCTTGGTCAGACTCGCCCCCGTTCATCCTTCGCGCGCCAGCGTTACCGCAGCGACACGAGCCGCGCCAGCCGTCAAGAGTGCCGCCGCGCAGCTGCCCAGGGTTGCTCCCGTCGTGAGGACGTCGTCGACAAGGACGATGGAGGCCCCCTGGACCGAGACAGCCGGTGCGACCGCGAAAGCTCCTTGCACGTTGGCCTGCCGAGCGCTCGCTCCGAGACGGGCTTGCTGATCCGTCTCCCTCACACGGACTGCTACCTCCTGTACTCGCAACCCGCATGCACGCGCCACAGCCTCGGCAAGCAACCGCGCCTGGTTGTACCCACGGCGGCGTTCCCGCCGGGGATGGAGCGGCACCGGGCACAGATAATCGAACGGCTCCAGGTCACCGACGAGAGGAACGAGGAGCTCAGAGAGATGTCCAGCGCGCGCCGTTTCCCCATGATATTTGAATGATTGGATTGCCTCCCGTAACCAGCCATCGTACGGCGCGGCCGAACGCACCGCGGACAGCGATGCGGGAAGATACTCACACCGGCAAGGCACGAGACGAGGTGGTGCGCCACAACGCGCGCACCATGGCGGCTGAAAACGGGGTAGCGCCACATCACATGCGTCGCACAGCCAGGTGCCACGCCGCCGGCAGCCCGCGCACCGGCGCGGAAACACCGTTTCGACAAGCACCCCGGCTGCCAGGCGCAAAAACTCAATTGACTCGCCACGTGCCAGACCGGCACCCCTGCGCGTCATGGTTCTGAAACCGTCCCCACAACTGGTACGCCCGCTACGCCAGGCACGGTTAGAGAGGCAGTTTTACCGAGAAGTGAGTTGACGGCAAGACGGCGGCGCTTCTGTTTGTGAGCTGTCCTACTTTGAAAATGCCTCGACCACGCGCGGCACCGCTGGTCCGAGGATCACGACGTAGAGGGCCGGGAAGATGAGAAAGGCCATAGGGAACAGCATCTTGATCGGCGCCTTCTGCGCGAGCTCTTCCGCCTTCTGCCGCCGCCGAACGCGCATCGCGTCGGATTGAATCCGCAAGACCTGGGTGATAGCGACGCCGAGCTGATCGGCCTGGATAACGGAGCTGACGAATGTGGTCAAGCCTTCATCGTCCACGCGCTGCGCCATCTCCCGCAACGCCTCGCGCTTCGTCTTGCCAAGCCGCATCTCCGACAGCACGCGTGCGAACTCACGCGAGAGGGCGTTGTCCCACTTCTCCGCGACACGCATCATCGCTGGATCAAACCCAAGGCCAGATTCCACGCTGATGGTGAGGAGATCTATCGCGTCTGGCAGTGCCTTGGCGATCTCCTTGCGCCGTTGCTTGATCCGCCGGTCGATCCAAATCCCTGGCAACAGATACCCGAAGAGCGCAAGACACAGCGGCAGGATGATATTCAGCGGCGGCTGCATGCGCGCGACCGTGAACAGCAGAAACGATCCGCCACTCAGCGAGATCGCCAGCAAGGCCTTGAGTCCCATGAATTCGGCCGGGCCAAGACCACTCGGATTTCCTGCCTGAGCGAGCTTAATTTTCAGTTTCTCCACGGTAGCAGCCGGTGTGCGCGAGCCAAGCCGGGTTGCCCACTGGCGAATCAGCGGCTTGAGCACGCGCTCGCCGAACGGCTGCTGAAGCTCTTGCTCCTCCAAGGACATCGGCCGATCCGCGAAAGTAGCCAGGCGCTCTTCGATGCTCACCGGTACCTGGCGGCGGCTAAGACCAATGAAAATCAGCCCTGCACCCATCAGCAGAATGAAGATGGCGAGTATTTGTGGTGTCATCGCGCGCTCCTCGGCGTCATGTGAGCCACCAACCGTTCAAGCTCTACCCCACGTCCGTGCTCCGAGGCATCACACCTCGATGGAAGTGATCTTTCGCATCGCAAAATAACCCAGAATAATCATGACAACACTGGCAATCGGCATGCAGATATAGGGCCAGACGAACAGGCCCATCATGTAGCTCGGATTCATCAGGAAGATGATCGCGCCCAGCGCCACCGGCATCGCCGTGATGATATAGCCGGAGATCCTGACCTGGGCGGTAAGGACGCCGATCTCCCCCTTGATGCGGACACGTTCACGGATTGTGTGTCCGATCGTCGTCAGGATTTGGGCGAGATTTCCACCCACTTCATGCTGAATGTTGATGGCGGTAATGAGCAAGTCCAGGTCGTCGCTGGGCACCCGGCGGAGCAGATTCTGCATCGCCTCCTGATGGCTGATCCCCAACCCAACCTCTCGCACCACGCGGCGAAACTCGGTGCCCATCGGATCCGGCACCTCGCGGGAGACCATCTCCATCGTTTGCAACAGGCTATAGCCCGCTCGTAAGGAGTTCGCCATGAGCGTGATCGTGTCCCCCAATTGATTGACAAATTTCTTTTGCCGTTGCTTGGCTTTGAAGGAAAGCCACAAATATGGGACAGCATAGCCAATGAGCGCCACCACGATGCCTAGCAGCACGCCGAGAGCAGGAGCGAAGCGAGACAGGATCAAGAACCCTACCCCAAATCCACCCGCTGCCACCAAGAAGCGCAAGAGTAAGAACTCGCCGACCGTCATCCGCACGTCCGCGCGAGCGAGCAGATTGGCAGTACGCTCGGCGATGTTGCGTCCCTGAACCACCTCTTCGATGGTTCGGGCAACCTTGTTCGGCTCGCCCCGGTCCCCGGATCCGTCGCTGACAGCCAAAAACTCCTCGCGGGTCGCGAAGCGCCCCATGCGCTCCATGACCTCTTCCGGGCTTGGCTTGTCACCACGCCGCGCAAGGAACGCGACGATGAGCAGCAGCGCGGCGACGGCGATGATCCCTGCGGCAATCGTCGGTATATCCATAGATGCTCCCAAGAGCGGCGCGGGGTGCCGTTTCAGTCACCCCGCCGCCATGCGCTAGAAATGAACGCCAGCGCCGAAGATATTCGGCGGCAGATAGATGTTGGCCACTTCGAACCGATGAATGAATTTCGGCCGGATGCCGGTCGGCTTCATGCGCCCGACGATCTTCCCGTTCTCGATCCCGGTCTGCTGGAAGGTGAAGATGTCTTGCATGACGATTACATCCCCCTCCATGCCTTGCACCTCGGTGATATTGACGATCTTGCGCGAGCCGTCCTTCAGGCGTTCTTGCTGAACGATGAGATCGATCGCAGATGCGATCTGCTCCCGGATAGCGCGCACTGGAAGGTCCATCCCAGCCATCAGACACATCGTCTCGAGGCGGGAGAGGCAGTCGCGCGGACTGTTCGCGTGGGCGGTGGTCATCGAGCCATCATGGCCCGTGTTCATTGCCTGGAGCATATCCAAGGCCTCGCCCCCACGGCACTCACCAACCACAATCCGCTCGGGACGCATCCGGAGCGCATTGATCACCAAGTCCCGAATGGTGATTTCGCCCTTGCCCTCGATGTTCGGCGGCCGCGACTCCAGCCGCACCACATGCTCTTGGCGCAGCTGCAATTCCGCGGCATTTTCAATAGTGATGATGCGTTCATCAGCTGGGATGAACGACGAAAGCACGTTCAACATCGTCGTCTTACCAGAACCTGTGCCACCGGACACCACAATGTTCAGCCGTGCCTCGACGCATGCTTTCAGGAATGTCGCCATTTCCGCCGTGAAGGTACCGAAGCGGATCAGATCTTCAACCGTGAGCGGATCCTTGGAGAATTTCCGGATGGTTAGGCATGGACCATTCAACGCGATCGGCGGGATCACGGCGTTGACGCGCGATCCGTCTGGCAAGCGCGCATCGACCGTTGGCGACGACTCGTCAATGCGCCG
>JBHOQQ010000069.1:0-5392 GCA_042408955.1 Thermomicrobiales bacterium | reverse complement strand
GCTCCTCCAGAAGCTGCTCCACGGCGAGATCAAGACCAGGCGTCGGAAGAACATCGTCCAGGCGCGGTCCTTCGCCGAGATGCTGGAACAGGCCATCCGACGCTACCAGAACCGCGCCGTCGAGGCGGCGCAGGTGATCGAGGAGCTGATCGAGCTTGCCAGGGAAATGCGGGAGGTGGACGCCCGCGGCGAGCAGTTGGGCCTCACGGAGAAAGAGCTGGCTTTCTACGACGCGCTGGAGACGAACGACCGCGCCGTCCAGGTTCTCGGCGACGAGACGCTTCGCAGCATTGCCAGGGAACTCGTTGAGACGGTGCGCAACAACGTGACGATCGATTGGACGGTCCGTGAGAACGTCCGGGCCCAGCTGCGGGTCCTCGTGAAGCGCATTCTCCGCAAGCACGGCTACCCGCCCGACAAGCAGGAGAAGGCCACGCAGACCGTCTTGGAGCAGGCGGAGCTACTATCAGAGGTTTGGGCATCAGCGTGATAAGGGCGTCTAACCACGGCATGCAGCGGCCGGCGCTTCGCGCCGCAGTTGATGCTGGGCGTTGCGCCGTGGAACTGGAGGATCTACGTGGCTTTCAAGCAAGACGACGTCGAGAAGCTGCTGACCGATACCGGCTGCAGGTGCTGTCTTTGCGGCACGCTTCACAAGGTCCAGGTTCATCACATCGCCCCTTTGTACGAGGGCGGGACGGATGATATCGACAATGCTATACCGCTTTGCCCCAACTGCCGTGACGAAGTCCATAGAGGTCCCGGCTACGGCCGAACCACGCGGATATACATCGAAGCCGAGCATACACTGGTCAACGCCAACCGCGTGCGGATCGCCCGTTTGGAGAAGAAGATCCATGCCACCCTCGCCCGCGTCTGGGGCGAGGACGAGCCTGCCGCAGGGGAGGCATGAGCCCTGGCGCACAGGTGCTGGAGGAGCCCAGTGAGTGAAAGCCGAGAGATCAGCGGGGCCACGTAAGGGAGAACGGGTAATGCCTGAACCCATTGTCATCAGGATTCAACCGCTCACGCCTGTTTGGACGGGAGATGCGGAGGGCAAGGGAAGCCGCGTGCGCGAGACAGGCATCCTTGGCAGCCTGCGCTGGTGGTACGAGGCACTTGTCCGGGGATTCGGTCTCTATGCTTGCGACCCCAGTAGTGGCTCCTGCGTGTATGACGAAAAGAGGAAGATAGCAAGCATTTGTCTCGCTTGCCAGCTCTTCGGCTGCACCGGATACAGCCGGTGATTTCGGCTGACTGTGGCGGGAGGGGGGCAGCGCGGGCCAGCTCACCGAAGTGCAGCTTCAGAATCCTGGAACCTCCAACCATCGCGGCTGGCGCATTCCGCGGAACGTCTGTGCACCCCTGACGCCGGCTCTGCACCCATTGCGTCCAGGTGCCCTGGACGACTTCGAACGTGCCGCCATCCATCACACGCTCCACCTGGTCGAGCGGTACGGAGCGCTGGGCGCGAAGACGAGCCACGCACGAGGAAACGGCCGAGGAGACCACGAGGGGCATATCCAGGGAAAGGCCCGTTGTCAGCCGCGTGCGGAAGCAGCCCGGTCCGCCTTCCGTCGCTGGTAGTGTGCTGCTGCCGCTGCCTTCCTGCGCGCCTGATAGCACGCCAGGCAGAAGCGCGCATTCGGCGGGCGATCGGCCAGGCTCGTCCCACACTGCTGGCAGGTCCGTGCCGGCAGCGCCACATCGGCCGGGATGTAGTAGTGGTCTGTGCCGGGGCGGTAGCCGGGGAGGACGCCGTCCCGTACCAGGCGCCCGAGCGTGCTCCGGCTCACCCCCAGCCGCCGGGCCATTTCCGGCACGCTCACCAGCTCCACCCTGCGCTCAAGTGTGATTTGTTCTGTACACGTCGAGGCATCCGGGCCCCCAAACAATCGGGTTCCCAGGCGATCAAGGATCGCCTGGGAACGGGACCTCACGCGACGGGTTCCCAAGCGAACTCCCCCGCTTGCGTGAACGGAATGACGAGGGTGCGCTCGGCATGACGGGGGGAGCGAGTGACGGTGCGGAATGTCTGGGCGTCATGCATGCATCTGCCTGCGCATGACCCGACACGCTGAACGCTCGCAGCGCAACGCTGGAAGCTCACCAGAGCCGGCCTGGCGTCGGGGTGATCACCTCCGGTGGGCCGCTCTCGCGGATGATCACCTCTTGCTCGATCGCAGCGCCCGCCTTCCCTGGAACAAACAGGCCCGGTTCGATGCAGAGCACCATTCCAGGAATGAGCTCCGTCTGGTCCCCCCGCGCGACGTAGGGGAGCTCCACTGTCTCCAACCCGATGGCGTGGCCCATCATTCCGGCAAAGACATCTGCGTAGGGGCTGCGGGAGATGACGCGCTCCGCCGCAGCGACTACATCGGCGATCAGCGCCCCAGCGATGCACGCTGCAACCGCTGCCTCTGTCGCTTCGAGCGTTGTTTCCAAAAGCCGGAGTGTCTCATCGTCGGGTGAGCCCGCGACGGTCGTGCGGTTTACGTCGAACTGGTAGCCCTGATACGCACCGATGGCGTCGAGTGCAACAACGTCGCCCGGCTCGATCCTCCGGTCCATCGCCTGGGGCCAGCGCGAGCCATAGGCCGACCACGGCCCGGAGTGAACGCGCACGTAGCGCAGGAAATCAGCGCCCGCGCGCAACCCTGCGGCGAAGGCAGCGGCGCAGACATCTCGCTCTGTGACATTTCCAGCGCGGATGGTGTCGCGTGCGGCGGTCAGGGCGGCATCGGCGCAGATTGCGGCGCGCCGTAGCAGTGCCTGCTCTGCCGGACTCTTGATCACCCGCATGCCCGCAACGATGCTCCTCTCCGGCTCCAGGCACAAGGCAGGCAACTCGGTTCGAAACTGGCGGTCGAATGCGGCGGGCAGGATATCATCGCCAACCAGTCCGATCCGGGCGCGCTCCAGCCCGCGTTCTCGTAGGAGTTGCACCGTGGCCGAGCCGAGATCGGCCATAGCGCGCACGTCGTCCACGGCTACCAAGTCAGGGCGATACCGGCGTGGATCGGTCAACAGGACCGGCGCGCCACTGACCGGCAGTAGAAAGATCGCGTGACCCATTCCCCGGTTGGTCTCGGAGAAGACCGTGCTGGGAAACGGGGGAAAGTGATTCGTCAGGTAGGCGAGGTCGCCTGGACGGTCGTAGAAAGACCGGCCGACCACCAAGAGCGCATCGTAGCCCTCGCGCTCAGCAAGCTCTCGTGCCCGCTCCTGGCGTGCTCGCACTTCCTCCCGCGAAATCCCCGGCACATCCTCCATCACCTGCTGGTCCATACGGTCTCCTCCCGCTCGCTTCTGGCTCATTGTTGCGCCGCCGATTGCTCCAGTCGGATCAGCAGCGGCTGGCGCCAGGCCGTCGCCAGGGCATCCACCGCAGCCACACGCTCGATCAGGTCACGCGAGGCGCCGGGCAGGAGAGCGCATTGAGCCTCCCGCACGCGCACTCCGGCCGGATGCCGCTCAACGAGGGCGATTGGCCCCCTCACTGGCACGCGCCCGGGCCGGAGCACGCGAAAATACCAACCACTCCGGCCAGTCTCGATGAATCGCTCGACGATCTCTGGAATCCCCGTTGCCATCGCGAGCTTGTAGCAAGGCCATCGGGGCTGAGCCACCTGGAGCAGCGCCTCGCCCCAGGCCCACCTATCACCGATGCACACCTGCTCCTCGGTCACGCCCTGGAGCGTGAGGTTCTCGCCGAAACTTCCTGGATCCAGCGCCGGCCTGATCCCGCACTCTTCGCTCCAGGTAGCGAGGTGTTCGACCGGATAGGCGAAGACCGCCTTGTCCACGCCGCCGTGGGCGCGGAGATCGGCTTGGCGATCGCCTTCCAAGTTGGCCAGGTCCAGGGTGATCCACGCCTCTGCCACGGGCCGCTTGCGGATGCCACTAACGACCGGTTGTCCACGTCGCAGCCCGATCACCTGGGGCAACCCGACGTTGACGGACACGAGGTTGATGGTTGGCGAATCACCAACCGACACGGCACCAGGTCTATCGCTCGCCTGCTGGCGCGAACCGATCATGCTGGCAATACTCCCCTGCGTTAGCGCGTCCCGGCGCGCTCCAACGACGGCGCGAGAACGGCGTCCACAAATTCATGAAGATCGCGGAACACCGGCACCGCTTGCTGATCCGGATTCTGGCGGGAATAGCGGTCAATCAGCGCCGCCTGCATGCCGGCCGAGCGCGCACCGGCGACATCGGATTTTGGCTGGTCGCCAATATGAACCACCGCCGCCGGCTCGACGCCGAGCGCATCCAGCGCGGCCCTAAAGGTGCGTGGGTCCGGTTTTTCCCAGCCAACGACTGCCGACGTGATGATCGCATTCATCTCATGGGCAAATGCCAGGTGCGTGCAGAGATTCGTCACATCCGCGTCGGCGTTGGAGATCACCGCGCGCTTGATCCCCGCCTCGCGCAGCCGCTGCAACGCCGGGAGCACGTCGCTAAAGACGCGGTAGCCGCCTGCTGGCCCAGCCTCGACCGCCGGGGTTTCGAACTCAGCGAGGTACGCCTCGCGGATGGCTTGAAGCAATGGCCGGTCGAACGGGATTCCGGCCGCTTCAAGCCAGACCGCCATGTACCGCAGCCGGAACGCCTCACGCTCAGCCCGCGGGCGGTCGCGGATCGGGATGCGCGCGTTCTCTTCGGTGTAGAAATCCTCGGCCACGAGATCGGCAGCGCACAGAGCGTCGAGATCGTGCGGGATACCGAGCCGGCCCAAAGCGGCCGCGAGACGCTCCCACCGCCGGGGATACAATTCGATCAGCGTGTCGTAGAGATCGAAGGTCACCGCCTGTACCGGTCCGGTGATTCGTGGGGCTGTGCTCATGCAAGGTCCTCCCGCAAGGTGGGGATGATCCGGCGCGCCACGCGCTCGGCGGCGGCAAGCTCCTCACCTCCGAGTGGAAAATCGAAGAGGAACTGGCGAGCACCGGCGGCGTAGTAGTCCTGGACGAGCTGCGCAAATCGTTGTTCGTCCGCCAGACGGTCGGCTCCAAGCGAGACTGAGATGACGATCTTGTTCGGATCCCGCCCGAATGCCCGGCAATGAGCAGCAATGTCGTCAAACCCACGGCGCAGCTCGTCCGGCGTGCCGGAACTATCCCAGAGATCGGCGGCCGTGCCATCCTGGGCATCGGCGCAGCTTGGAACGAGCGCGAACACCGCGCCTATGGCATCCCGTTTCCGCCACCGGGCGACCGCGTGGCGATGCTCGATGAGGCACTGACGGTGATCCGGTCGCTCTTCACCAAGCGGCGGACGACGTTCCACGGCCGCTTCTACCAGCTTGAGGATGCCCCCTTTGCGCCCAAGCCGGTGCAGGCGCACCTGCCGATCCTGGTGGGAGGAAAGCGCCCGAAGATGCTCCAGG
>JBHOQQ010000060.1:0-3634 GCA_042408955.1 Thermomicrobiales bacterium | reverse complement strand
AGCGCGCGGCTGAGGAGGGCCTCGGCGTGCTGCAGGTCCTGGGCCAGCGAGGCGCAGGTGGTGGTCAGGCCGTCGGAGGCGCTGGCTGGTGCGGCCTGGTCGGGATCGGGCGCAAGGCGGTATCGGAGACCCTGCGAGGGTAGCATGGAGTGCGCTCCTTCCGTGTGCTGCTGGCGCCGGGGGCAGGGGGTCTGGCTGCCCCGTGCTTGCCAGTGGCTGGTGCACCCGCCGTGGGTGTCAGGAGCACGATAGGTGCTGGCTTGGGGCGGGACATCGGGGAAAGTACGTATGCTCCCCGCCTCGGCATACCATTGCACCGACGCCTTAGCCCATCGCCCCGTCCTGCCCCCGACTCTTGCTTTGCTCCCAAGCCCTCCGCCCCTCTCCCAGTGCGCGTCAGCCGGCTGGAGGAATGTTGTGATTGATGTGGAAGACATTGCTGGGATCATAGGTGCGCTTCAAGCGTGCCAGCCGCTCGAAGTGTTCGCCGTACGCGAGACGGACCCGATCTGGCCGCTCATCCCGGTCCATGTCGTTGACGTAGATGCCACTGTCAAGCTCTGGCTCGATCGCGGCAAACAGTTGCCGTGCCCAGGCGATGTTCTGCTCGTCTTCGTTGGGCGCAGTCCAGCTGGAAAGCACCAACACGTCGAATTGCAGATGACGGTGAGCGTACGCGGTCGCGGAGTTGCTCACCCTAGCATAGGCCCCGTGGCACTCGGCAATGGCGATCGTGGTGTACGGCGTCGGCACGCGGTGGGCAAAGTCCACAATCGCCTCGATCGTGCGGTCAGAGATGCGGTTGGTCATACCGGACTTCCAGTAATTGCGGCGCCTGTCGGGGAACGAGGGTCCAAGCAAACCTTGCATCGTGAGATACGGGATCGCCGAGAACGTGTCAGCCAAGGGACGCCCATAGCCCCGCAGCGGGGCCAAAACGTGCTCACCTTGGTTCAGTGATCCGGCGTAGCAGGCGACGAGCGCCACAACCACATTGCCATCCGGCGCGGTCAGCACCGCAGCGTAGGTCGTAAGCTCGTCCGGTTGAGTGACAGCGAACTCGCGATAGAAGCGCAGCACATCGGCCGCTCGCTCCAGCGGATGGATAACCATGCCGCCAAGCACGGTCGCAACGGGATGGAGTTGGTAGTGAATTGCGGTTGCCACGCCAAAATTGGCGCCCGCGCCACGCATCGCCCAGAACAGATCAGCGAGCTCTGCATGTGAGCAGCGAACGCGCTTGCCGGTCGCGGTCACCACATCAATCGCTAGCACATTGTCGAGCGTCAGTCCGAACTTGCCGGTCAGCCAGCCTTGCCCGCCGCCCAGGGTCAGCCCAGCAATGCCGGTCGTACCGACCGTGCCGCCGACGGTCGCAAGTCCTGCCTCCTGCGTTGCACGATCGAATTCTTCCCACAGCACACCTGCCTCGGCCCACGCTGTCTGGGTAGCAGGATCGATAGTGATGCGCTTCATCGGGCTCAAATCGATCATCACGCCACCATCGCAGACGGCATTCCCAGTTACGTTGTGCCCCCCTCCCCTGATCGAGAGCGGCAATTCGTGCTCGCGAGCAATATCGACAGCAGCAACGGCGTCGTCCGCTGTCGCGCAGCGCGTGATCAGCAGCGGATGCCGGTCGATCATGGCATTCCAGACCGTGCGTGCCGGGTCATACGCGGCGTCGCCAGGACGCACCAATTGCCCCGTGAGCCGCTCCTGCAACGCTCGCACAGCGCGTTCGCTGACGGAGCGCTCCGCAACATGTGTCTCTACCGGTTGCATGGCGATGACCCTCCTTTTCATGCCGGCCTATGGATGGCTTCAGCATCCACGTCACCTTGTCGGGTACCCATCTCCAACCCTACGCCGCCGTCCTTACCAGTTCCTTACCAACGCAGCCTCGCATCGCTTGATTCACATGCCCATGAGGCGTATCGTGTGCCCGACGAGATCGCCGCGAGTAGGCGAGGCGGCCGGTGACGAACCTCCCCGTGGTGCGGTTGCACCTGCTCGGCGCCTTTCGAGTCTTCGTTGGTGAGCGTCCAGTGCCCGGCAATTCCTGGCGGAGTCTTCGTGCGGCCGGCCTGGTCAAGTTGCTCGCGCTCGCGCCAGGCTACCGCCTGCACCGCGAGCAGGTGATGGAAACCTTCTGGCCTGATCTCTCGGCCGAGGCCCAGGCGAACAACTTGCATGTTTCCGTTTCGCGCGCGCGGCATGCGCTTGAGGCAGCAGGAGCACCGCCTGGCACATTGATCGTCCGCGAGGGTCCGCTGCTCGTGCTTGGCCCTCCGGAGTGCATTTGGACCGACGTCGAGGCGTTCGAAGCTGCCGCCAGCGCGGCGCGACACCGGGAAGATCCCGAGACACTAAGCCGGGCGCTCGCGTGCTATGGCGGAGACCTCCTGGCTGATGATCCTTACGAATCCTGGATAGAGCCGCGCCGCAACTTGCTGCGCTCCACCTTTCGTGATCTGCTCCAGCGGCTTGGGCGAGCACATGCCGCGGCCGGGGATAGTGGACCAGCGATTGAAGCCTATCAGCACCTGGTCGCCATGGATGCCACCGACGAGCAAACGGTCGCGGCCCTCATGGCCCTATATGCGCGGAGCGGCCAGCGAGCGCTTGCGCTGTTGCACTACGACAAGTTGACCACGGCGCTGCGCAGTGAGCTTGACACGGTGCCAGACCAGGCGACGCGCGATCTCGCAGCAGCCATTCGCGACGGCCGCTACCCTGAATGGGTTCGTCCTGCACAGGCAAGCGCACCTGAGCGTCAGCGCCGGTTGCAGCGGCCGTTCAACACCCTGCCGCAATTCGACGATGAACTCATCGGGAGGGAAACTGATGTCGCCAGCATCACGCAGCTTCTTGCAATACGGCGTCTGGTGACGCTCACCGGGGCTGGGGGCATAGGTAAAACGCGCTTGGCAATTGCAGCGGCCCAGGCGGCACGCGACCGTTTTACCGACGGGATCGTCTTCGTCAACTTAGCTCCCATCCGCGATCCACAGCTCGTTGCGCCCGCGATCGCGCGGGCCCTGGAAATCCGGGAGCAAAGCAATCAATCGCCGCAGGAACGTGTCACCAGGTTTCTGAGCGACAAGCATCTCCTCCTGGTGCTCGACAATGTCGAGCAGGTTATTGAGAGCGCGCATTTCTTCCAAGCACTCTTGCACCAGGCGCCGCACCTGAGCATGCTGGTGACAAGCCGCGTGAGGCTTCACCTGCGCGGGGAGCGTGAGTGCGCTGTCCAGCCGCTTGCCACACCGCCTGTCCACGTGGACCTCTCTGTCCATGCGCTGGCACGCATCCCTTCGGTCAGCTTGTTTGTGCAACGCGCCCAGGAGATCCTGCCGGAATTCCGGCTCACTCCCGGCAACGCCCCCGTGATTGCCGAGCTCTGCCGCCTCCTGGAAGGTCTGCCACTGGCGATCGAGCTTGCCGCATCACGCATAAACGTACTGACGCCAGAAGCCATGCTCTCCCGGATCAACCGCCCACTGGCACTCCTTGTGAGCAATCGCCGCGACCTGCCAGAGCGGCAGCACACCATGCGCAACACGATCGAATGGAGCTATGGCTTGCTGAGCCCACCGGAGCAACGTCTCTTTCGCCGGTTAGCTATCTTCAC
>JBHOQQ010000052.1:0-18449 GCA_042408955.1 Thermomicrobiales bacterium | reverse complement strand
CTTCCGCCTGCCAGACGGGGTAACCCCGGAGCAAGTGATCTCCCTCGGCTGCGCCGGGCCAACAACGGTGCACGGCGTCCTTGAGATTACGGGCATTACCCCTGGCGAGACGGTCGTCGTCCAGGGGAGCGGTCCGGTCGGGATCGCTGCGGCCATGTATGCGCACCTAGCGGGCGCGGGCAAGGTCATCATCGTGGGTGGCCCGGCGAGCCGCCTGGCGCTCGCACGCGAGCTTGGTGTCGGCGATGTCCACCTCGACATCTTTACGGTCACCGACCCGGCCGAGCGCATCCGGCAGGTCTTGGCAGCGACGCCCGCCAGTCGCGGCGCCGATGCCGTGCTTGAGTGCACCGGCGTGCCCGAGGCAGTGGCCGAGGGCTTCGAATATGCCCGGCGGAATGGCCGCTACCTCGTTCTCGGCCAGTACACCGATCGCGGTTCGACACCGATCAACCCGCACGTCATCACGCGCAAGCAACTCACGGTATTCGGCTCCTGGGCATTCGCCGAAGCGCATTACTACCGATATCTGCAATCCCTGACGCAGTTGGCAGCGCGGTTTGACCTCTCGCGTCTGATCACACCCTATCCCCTGGCAGCGGCGAACCAAGCGCTGGCCGATGTCGCGGCAGGGATTGTCATGAAAGCCGTCCTGCGCGGCGCAGCGACCGCTTGACGAGTGATCGAACGGTCCATGAGCACCAGCAAGCCAAACCGTCGCTCACGTCCATCTCGCCTGCGAATGGCGGAGCAGCCTGGTGGTAGGCAAGTCAACGCTGCTCAGCGTGCAGCCATCTCCCTGACCAGGCGATAATTCACCTACGGATTTCGCCGCCTCGTTTCCAGGGCGGCAGGTAGTGATCGGAGGGCGGACCTACGTGTCCGCCTTTGCCATGCCTTGCCTTGCCAGCCACTCTGGTGGCGAGGCTGAGGCGCTTGACCGTTTGGAGTGGTATCGCATGCCGGCCTCGGACGATCTGTGGTTCAAGGATGCCGTGTTCTACGAGGTCCTCGTCCGCTCCTTTTACGACGCGAATGGAGATGGCAAGGGAGATTTCCGTGGCTTAGCCCAAAAACTCGATTACATCCGAGATCTCGGTGTGGATTGTATCTGGATCACGCCGATGTATCCTTCGCCGCTGCGTGATGACGGGTACGACATCGCCAACTTCACGGACATCCACCCCGATCTCGGCACCATCGGCGATTTCAAGTTGTTTCTCGATGCCGCTCACGCTCGCGGTCTGCGTGTCATCGCCGATCTGGTGATGAATCACACCTCGGATCAGCATCCGTGGTTTCAGGAGGCTCGGTCCGATCCCAACTCTCCCAAACGCGATTACTATGTCTGGAGTTCGGACCCATCAAAGTACTCCGGTGCGCGGATCATCTTCATTGATTATGAGCCCAGCAACTGGACCTATGATCCAGTCGCTGGGCAATACTACTGGCACCGGTTCTACTCCCATCAGCCGGATCTGAACTACGATAATCCGGCTGTTTGGGAAGAAATGTTCAATGTTGCCCGCTTCTGGCTGAACTTGGGGCTCGACGGGTTTCGCTGCGATGCCGTTCCCTATCTCTACGAGCGTGAGGGCACGAACTGCGAGAACCTGCCGGAGACGCACGCGTTTCTGCAAGCGCTCCGGAGCATGATCGACAGGGAATATCCTGGCAAAATCTTGCTCGCGGAGGCCAATCAGTGGCCAGAGGACGTCGTCCACTACTTCGGCACTCCCGATCACCCAGAGTTTCACATGTGCTTTCATTTCCCGGTCATGCCACGCTTGTTCATGGCGCTGCGCCGGGAAGACCGCTCCTCGATCGTCGATATCCTGCGCCGCACGCCGCCGATCCCTCCCAACTGCCAGTGGGCGACCTTCCTGCGCAACCACGATGAGCTTACGCTCGAAATGGTGACGCTCGATGAGCGGCTCTACATGTGGCGGGAATACGCGCCCGACAAGCGGATGTACAGCAATCTTGGCATCCGGCGGCGTCTCGCGCCCTTGCTGGACAATGGCCGGGACGAGCTTGAGCTAATTCACGCGCTCCTACTGTCGCTGCCAGGCTCACCGTGCCTGTACTATGGTGATGAGATCGGAATGGGCGACAACATCTGGCTCCGCGACCGCAATGGCGTGCGCACCCCCATGCAGTGGAGCCCCGATCGCAACGCCGGTTTCTCTCAGGCCGGTTGGTCCGGGCTGTACTTGCCGGTCATTGATGACCCCGTCTATGGCTATGAGACGGTCAATGTGGAAACCCAGCGGCAAACACCGACCTCACTCCTCAACTGGATCAAACGCATCCTCGCCATTCGCAAGCAATACAAAGCATTTGGCCGAGGCAGCATGGAATTCGTTTTGCCAGACAATCCGCGTATCCTCGCCTTTCTCCGCTGCTACGAGCAGGAGATAGTGCTGTGTGTCGCTAATCTGGCGAAAACGGCCCAATACGTTCATCTCGATCTCTCCGCGCATGAGGGCAAGCGGCCCGTCGATCTCTTCGGTGAGACGGTATTTCCCGAGATCTCGGGCGCTCCCTACCCGCTGGCTTTGCCCGCGCGTGGGTATTACTGGTTCCGCCTCGAAGGCGCAACGCCGGGAGACGCACCCTAAAATGGCCACGTTGGTCATAGAAGAGCCGCTGACGCCGCAGCGTCTTGCCGCCACGCTGCCTCAGATCTGCCGCGAGGCGCTACCAGCATTTCTTCCCAATCGCCGCTGGTTTGGCGACAAGGCGCGCACCATCGCCTCCGTCCATCTCGCCGAGGCGCCTGTGGTTGCCATGGATCACAGCATGCTCGCCCTGGCGCTGGTTTCCATCGCGTTTCAGCGTGGCGACGATTCCACCTATTTCGTCCCGCTCCTCGCGAGCCGCGTTCCACCCGCTGAGCCCATCGCCGATATCCTCACCGGACAGGAGCGCTGGTGGATTTCGGACGCCTTGCACGATCCGGCAACGCACGCCTGGCTCCTGACACAACTCGACACCCAAGCGGTGATCGGCGGCACGAAAGGAACGTTTCGCTGGGAGACCACCCCTGTCCTGAGCGAGAAGATCGAGGCGGCCTGCCAGGCGGTCTCGCATGTTTCAGCCGCTCAGCAGAGCAACACGTCGATCATCTACGGCGAGGCAGCCATCCTCAAGGTCTTTCGCCGCCTGCAAGCCGGCCAGAATCCTGAGGTCGAGATCGGCAGGTTCCTGACAACACGCACGAGCTTTCGCAATGTTCCAGCGCTGCTCGCGGCATGGTCGTATCTCCCAGAGGTGGGAGAGCAGGTTTCGCTGGCGGTCGCCCAGGAGTTTGTGCCAAGCGTGGGTGACGGGTGGGACAAGGTGCTGCGCCTCCTCCAAGAGCCGCACGCCGCTGGCGACGACGTGCCGCGCCGGCTTGGAGAGATCACCGCGCAACTCCACTTGGCGCTGTCGAGCTCCCCGTGGGATCTCGCGTTCGCTCCAGAGCCGATCACAGCAGACGATGTCGCTCGGTGGACGGCTGCTACCACCGGCGCTCTGGAGTCGGTCGCGCACGATCTTCGCGCCAAGCGCAGCGAGGTCGATACCGAGACCGCAGACTTGATCGAAACATTCCTGGCGCTGGTGCCCCGGCTTGCCCTCCAAGCCACTGGCTACGAACGCCTTCTCGGACGCACCAAAACCCGCGTCCACGGAGACTATCACCTCGGACAAACCCTGTGCACCACCACCGGAGATTTCATTATTGTGGACTTTGAAGGTGAGCCACAGCGCCCGATCGAGGAACGCCGCGCGAAGACATCGCCGCTCAAGGACGTTGCCGGGATGCTTCGCTCGTTCTCCTACGCGCGAAGCGTTGCCGAGCGCGCCGCGGAAGCACAGGGTAGCCATCACGGCGCGGCCGCGCTCATTGCCTGGGAACGCGCTGCACGGCGGGCCTTCCTCGGCGCATATTTGGCTGTCTCCCGGCAAGGCCATGCCACCTACCTGCCCGCGTCGGACGACGACGTACGTCAAGCGCTTGGCGCCTGGGAGCTCGACAAAGCCCTGTATGAAATCGGGTATGAGTTGAATAACCGTCCTGACTGGCTGCGGGTGCCGCTAGCAGCCGTGCTGAAGCTGGCATAGTGACAAGAATTCTCGACCCGGCGCGGCCCAGCCTACCGCGCGTGTCCATTCCTCAACGACGTGCCATGCATCGCGCGGGCTTCGGGATCCATTCGGTTCCGTTGCTCGGGGCGAAGGTCAGCCAAGGAAGCTGGCCAGAGCCGGCGGCGTTGTTGGGAAGAAGAGATTCCTCGCTGCGCACTCCCGCGCAACTGCGATCGGAATAACGAGGAGGAATGCCGGGCGGAATCGTCGTCCGTCCAGCCCCATCGCGCCGGGCGAAAGACCCCGCGCTGACTCTACAAAGCCGGCTAAAGCCGGCTGGACTTGTCATGATCGGTGTCGATTGCAGCCCCCTTCAGGGGGCTGAAAGGTATTCAGTCGGCTGATGGGAGCCTAGCCTCACGCTGCACGCTGTTTGGCCGCGGTCTAAACGCGTTCGCGCGGCCCGGCATGCCCCTGGCGGGCTGCAAAGACGCGGTAGTCAATATCTGGGAAGGGATTGTCTCGCTCTTTCAGTCCCAGGAGAAACTTGCGATCTTCCTCGCTGAGCTCTCGGCCTTGCTCTGCCAAGTTCGCCAGATGGTTGAAGCGCTCGAGGTGATCGGTGAAGCGCTGACAGGCGTATTCTTTCGCCTGGCCGGTCGTGACCAGGAAGGGCCAGTCGCTACTTTCAAGTAGCAGCAGCTCGCGAGCCGCCTGATTAAGCACCTCCAGGAGCTCACCCTCTGCCTGTGGATACCGGGCAGCGAGGTCTTCCATCCGGCGCTCGGCTCCGTGAATGGGCGGCCACATCCATTGGGTATCCACATTGAGCCACGTAAAGTGGCCTCCGCCGGCTCCCCAGCTTGATTCCGGCAGCGCCATCACCCGCTCGGGCGGATGCTCTTCGATGATCCGCGTCGCAGTCGTCAGTTCCACCTCATCGCTGGCGGCCAGGCGCTTGAGCACCTCCTTCAGCCAGTGCACGCCCTCAAACCACCAGTGCCCGAACAACTCGGTATCGTAGGCGGAGGAGATGATGCCGAAGCGGCCGGTCTCCGCGTGGTAACCGCGCAGCAGGTTGTGAACAAGACCGGTGAAATGATCGGCATGCGACTGCACGCGTTCGGCGGCGCGTGCGGGCTCATAAGGCGGCTTCTGCCCCAAATCGACGTTGGCTCCCCCAATCCGCCAGTACTGCATGCCAGAAACGCCATCCTTGCGATGAAACTCGCGATACCAATAGTCTCCTGGGTATCCAAACGTCCCTGACCAGACCTGCTGGCCCGTTTCATTGTTGCGGGCGATCACCGCCACCTTTCCGGGCTCATCGCCAACCCAATATGGCTGATAGGTGGTGCCTGGCTCGCTGTTGGTTTCTGGAACGACATGGAGCGCGTACCGTCGTGGCACGGCCCCATATGGCCCAATCGCTTCTCCGGCCGCTTTTCCGACCGGCGTGCCACCCTCCACCGTGTGCGTCTCGCTGAAAAATACTTCAAGCTGCTGACCAACCAAGAACGATTCCAGCCCCGGCCGGCGAATGGTGCGCCCATCCTCCTGCTCGAAAATGGCGGGGCGGTAGGCGCACTCTGGGAGCCAGATCGAGGTCGGCCGGCGACCGAAATGCCGCTGATACGCAGTGACGCCGACGGCAATTTGCCCATAGATTGAGGAATCGCGGGACAAGAGGGGCAAATATCCATGCGTGGCCGCGGAGGTCGCAATCTCGATCTTTCCGGCATCCTGCAGCGCCCGGAAGGCACCGAGGATATTGCTCCGGTACCGGTCACGGAAGCTGGTGAGAGTCCGGGCATAGTAATGGTGATAGAACCGGGCGAGATCGCGCATCTGCGCATCCTGCGCCGCTTCAAAGCGCTTGACGTCGTTCGCTGCCCAGGCAGCACGCTCTGCCGCGTAGTGGACAAAATGCTCGATGATCAGAGGATCGGCGAGCTGCTCCGCCAGGATCGGCGTGATGCCGATCGTCAACGCGAATGGCACTCCCTCCTGCTCCAGATCATAGAGCGCATCCAGCAATGGGACGTAGGTCTCAGCAATCGCCTCATGGACCCACTCCTCTCCATGGGGCCACATCCCTGCCTGGCGCGCGTAGGGCAGATGGCTATGTAATACGAACGTAAACGCTCCAAGCTTTGCCATTGAGATCCTCTCTTTGCAGGTGCACCTCCGAGCGCATCGCTCGTGGCCGCCGCATCATTGCGTGTGCGCCATCACCGGCTCAACCGGTGGGCGATTGGTAAGCTTCGCTGCTTCCATGAACAGCCCTGGCTCATTAAAGACCAAGGCCGATGCCGCTTACCACAATGGGTGCGCCGTGCCCTCGGCCGTGTAATCGTAGGGATCAGGGATTTTGACACGCGGCGGACGCGCGCGGCGCCCATACGCATCGGTCAGATCCCCGAGCCCGGCTGCCAAACCGTGATGGAGCTGATGCGGCAGGAACCGCCAGCTCCAGTTCCCCCAGGCTCGCCCGGGTGTGTTCATGCGCGCCTCATCACCCAGGCGCATGACATCCTGCAGTGGCACGATAGCCAGATCAGCGACGGACATCAGCGCAAGGCGGATGAAATCCCAGGCGATGTCGGCGGCGTCCTTGCCGATGTACGTCTGCACTTGCCGGCGCGCCTGCTCATCCAGGGTGTGAAACCATCCGACCGTCGTCTGGTTATCATGCGTACCCGTGTAGACCACGCAGTTGCGGTCGTAGTTGTGAGGCAAATAGGGATTGTCCGGATCCTGGTCAAAGGCAAACTGCAACACCTTCATACCGGGGAAGCCGAGCATTTGCCGAAGGGCCACGACATCTGGAGTAATCAGTCCGAGATCCTCAACGATGATGGGAACCTCACCAAGCTCGGCGGTGATGGCATCGAAGACGCGGCGCCCTGGTCCGCGCTCCCACCGGCCATGAGCAGCGGTCGGCGCCCCGGCTGGCACAGTCCACGCGGCCGCAAAGCCCCGGAAGTGATCAATGCGAATCACGTCAACTAGCGCCAGCACCGTACGCACGCGATCAATCCACCACCGGTACCCCGTCTCCTCCAAGCGCTCCCAGTCAAACAGGGGATTTCCCCAAAGCTGGCCATGCGCGGTAAATAGGTCCGGTGGGACACCCGAGACCACGGTTGGCTGGCCCTCGGCATCCAGGCGAAATAGCGACTGATTTGCCCAGACATCCGCGCTATCGTGTGCCACAAAGATGGGAATATCACCGATGATCCGAATGTCCCGCTCGTTGGCATATCGTTTCAGCTCCGACCACTGCCTGCGGAACTGAAACTGTACAAATTGGTGAAACGCTACGTCCTCTTGCAGCCGCTCTCGCCAGGCCGCGAGGGCACTTGGCTTTCGCAAGCGAAGAGGACGCTCCCAATCGGTCCAGGGCTGCCCGCCGTGGAAGTCCTTTAGGGCCATGTAGAGCGCGAAGTCATCGAGCCAGGGCGCTTCCTGCGCAACAAACGCCTCGAATGCGGAGCGCAGGTGGCTTGCGGCTCCCTCTCTGAACCGGGCAAATGCACGCCGGAGCCGGTCTCGCTTGAACGGGATGACCCGGCCATAATCAACCTCATGGTCGGGGAAACCCGGATGATCCTCGATCTCCTCACCCGTGAGCAAGCTATCCCCCGCAAGCCAGGGCAGCGAGATCAGCAATGGGTTTCCGGCGAATGCGGACAACGACGAATACGGGGAATCGCCATAGCCTGTCGGGCCAAGGGGCATCACTTGCCAGTACCGCTGTCCTGCGACGGCGAGCCAATCGATAAAGCGGAACGCGGCTTCTCCCAGATCCCCGATCCCGTGAGGCCCAGGAAACGACGTTGGATGGGCAAGAACCCCGCTAGCCCGAACGAATGGCATTCATGCCCTCCTCTCCTCCTCACTACCGGCGTGCTGGTGCGCTCGTGGTCCACGCGCCGCTGCGCGTGGCGTGCAATGTGACTAGCGAATTCGCTGCACGCCGCCCGTTACTTCGAGGCCGCGCCAGCATTGGGGCGTTGCGCAAGCTCGTCTGCCCATGGCCTACCCGGATGCTCGGCACGCCATCTCGCAATTATTTGATGCAAATGTGGCACCAGCGTCTCCAAATCGAGCGGCGCCAGCACGATCTCATCAGCTCCGCTCGCCACGGCCTCCCCGGCATCGATTTCCGACGGATCAGCGGCAATGACGACGATGGGAATATCGGTGCGCGGACTTGCCGGTCCCTCTCGTGCCGAGCGACCACGCAACCGGCGGACGACCTCCAGCGCACCCAACCCACCGAGGGCGGCGTCAATCAGCATCAGATCGAAGGTGCGGAGGCGGAAGACCTCTAGCACCTGCAGCCCACTTGCAATCACACTCGTCCAAAAGCCGCCATACACGAGGCCCTCGGCGAGGAAATCGCGCAGACTCTCGTCGTTGGTGACGATTAGCACATGCGGCCGGTGTGTTGCCGTGCGGTCAGCAGCCACAAGCGTACCCACTGCCCTGCGTCCACCCATGCCCCATGACCGGGTTCCTCACGCGTTTGGGTCATTGTACTCTTGGCGCGCGCCCAGCCCCGTGCCACCTGCCGAGCTCCTTGGATTGAGCTGTTCTCGTGAAGGGTGAGTGATGATCTTGGATGCGGTTGACGATGCGACCAAGACGCTCGTTTGGCATTATGTCGCACGCTTGGCGCTGCCAGCAGATCGCCTGTGGATCACCACCAATCGCCGGCAATTCGAGCGCTGGCTCGGGCGACGGGTTCAGGCATCAATCGGCGGAGCTTATGTCTACCATCCCCTTCTCAAGGCTCACCTTGTGCTGATCAATGTGCCGCGGATCAATTTGGATCAGCCGAAGGCACTCGAAATCGTCGTGGCCGAGGAGTTGCTCCATATGCGCGACTTCCTTGACGGGGATCGCCGCCGCCACGCGAAACACGGTTACGACCGGATCGCGTTTCGCGTCGCCGAACTGACCGGCGCCACCCTTGACGAGGTTCGCTCCTGCCTCGTGCCACCCCAGCGGCGCCCAGCACGCTATCGCTATCAATGTCCTTCCTGTGGACAGACCGTCCAACGCCGGAAACGCGGCACGTGGTCGTGCGGCCGGTGCTCCCCAACCTTTGATCCCCGGTTCATCCTTCGGCTCATCGCTACCACACCGGACACTGGCAGTGGGACCGATGGCCCCTAGGCGCCCCGGCTCCATGCCTGGTACCCTCGGAGCGACATGGAAACGCGCCGGTAGGCCGGACGTTTCGAGGTGATTCCATGATCGTATGGTATGTGCTGTTCCGGATCGGCATCGTGGTGCTCCTCACGCTTCTTCCCGCTGGCATCCTCGACCTCGGATCGCAACCGACCGAACAATCCAATGTTCTTGATTGGGTAGCGCAGCTTGTTCGCCCTGATGGCAACGGCGACGATAGCCAGGATGAGGTCATCGACGAGCCGCTCACCGGCGAGGATCAGGTCACCACACCACCGCCGAGCGGCATCGTGGGAGAAGGGGTGTCTGCTGGGCCAGATTCGAGCGTTACGCCGGCTCCAACTCGTACCCGGCAACCGGCAGAGACACGTCCGACAGCGGCCACATCACCGACAGCGACCCCGACCGCCACGGCAACTCCCACGTCCACGCCGGCGCTTCTGCCAGGGCGGAGATACGACGAACCCGTGCTCCGCTGGCTCCCAGAGCTTCGCGCCGCGTCACGCGCGCATCAGGTCTCGGTAGCCCTGCTCGCTGGCATGACTCGGGTGGCTTCCGGCGGTGAGCCAGGTCTTATCCGTCAGGACGGGCGCCGCGGCCTTCTCGGATTGACAGAGCAGAATCTGAACGACCAGGGGTTGGCTGGTAACGATTGGCTCGACCCAGCCCGCCATCTCGACGTTGGAGCGCAATACCTTGCCACGCTTCGCAAGGATGAAGGCTCGTGGCGACGCGCGCTCGCCGCCTACGCTGGCACGGGGTGCGACGAGCTTGGGCAATGCCCAGACGATACCGTCGCCGCGATTCTCGCCTGGCGTGACTATTACTCCCGCGTGCTACGCGATCCCGAGGGCGCGGGTCTTCACGTGCTACCAGCGGATTGGCACATGCCAGACCTCCGCGAGGTAGAGGAAGAGGGTCCACATCTGCTGGTCTTCCCGCCTGGGTATGGTACGCCAACGCCGCCGGCATCACCAGCACCAGACGTCAGCCCCAGTGCCCCTGACGCAAGTCCGCAAGCATCAGGGACGCCAGAGCAGTCGCCGACTCCACCGCCAGAAAGCGGCGAAACAGCAACGCCGACCCCTGCCGAGGAGGATGACATGCCGGTGGTCGCAACGCCGCCTCCAGAGGAGTCTCCGTCCAGTACGCACGCCACGGCCGATTCGACTCCATTTGCTGGAGCGAACAGCTCGACCACCAGCTCAGCGACGCCAACTTCCCCTGTCGAGCAGGTGGATATCCCGATCAGCGAGCCAACCCTCGGGACGCCAGCGGGATAGCCAGTGAGCAGCCAGCATTCATGCCAATGGCGCTGCCATCGAGGCCAGGACGACGAAGCGCCTAGGTGGCCGCACAACAGGACGGACTTGCAGCGCGATGATTGGGCTTAGGATGAGCGCCGGCTGGCCATCATGCGGGAATATCGGCGTGAGGTGGCGAGCGCCACGAGCAGTGATTGCAGCGGAAGACCTAGGAGCAGCGCCAGAATCTGGAACGGCGCCGGGAGCAGGGTCATTAGCGCAGCGAGCAAGGCAACGCCACAGAGCATCGCCACAAGAACGCGCACAATTGCTTGGTATGTCATCGGCGGCTCACCTCACTGCGCTCTTCGCATCACCCTGCCAGTGCCCACCGCTCTGTCAGGAAGCACCTTGCTCGCGATCGTAAGACGGGTGACATGCCGGGGCCAGCCGTTGTCGTCACACAACGGTGGGGAAACAGGATGACTCAACGGGCTATAACGAATGTGACGAATGGGGGAAGTACCGCGAAATGGACGCGACGGATCGCCGAGAGCTTGCCAAGCAGCTTTCGCAGAAGGCTCACAAGTGGCCGCGCACCGAGCGCCGGCAACAGCGGGTGTTGACGGTGCTGCGTCACCGCCAGCCTGATCTGACCGTTGTCCTGGAAAACGTGCACGATCCGCACAACGTCGCGGCAGTCCTCCGTTCCTGCGATGCTGTTGGTGTCTTGCGCGTGCACGTCGTCTACACGGTCGAAGAGCCACCACGGGAACCGTTTGCCCGCACGACGTCAGCCAGCGCGGCGAAATGGGTTGATGTCATCCGTCACGACTCAATCGCGGCCTGTTACACCGTGCTGCGCGCCGAGGGTTTTACGATTCTTGCGACCTCACTGGCGCCCGGTAGCCACGATCTGTACGCAATGGATTTGCGCCAACCTGTGGCGCTGGTTTTCGGGAACGAGCATCGCGGTGTGTCTGACGAAGCGGTTGCGCTGGCCGACGACCTCGTCGTCATCCCGATGTACGGCATGGTGCAGAGCCTGAACATCTCTGTCGCCTGCGCGGTGATGCTGTTCGAGGCCATGCGGCAGCGCCGGGCAGCAGGTGACTACGACCGGCCGAAGCTCTCCGACGAGATGCTCCAGCGGCTGGCTGACGACTGGCTCCACCGGTGAATGCTTGGGATCTCGTGAACCTGCGCATGAGCCTGATGACTCATGATCTCTGGCGCCTGCTGGCACCAGTGCCGCGATCGGTCACGAACAAGGCACAGGCCTAAAGCCGCTGCGCCCTGCCTTGCGAGCGAGGCGATCGACCCTACGGGCGGCAGCACCACCTCAAGCTGTGAATCATTTGGACGAGCGACGACTGGGCGAGATTCATCCCATCACGACGCCCCTTGGCGGCTGATCGCTGACGGCCCCATCCGGGCTCCGTCCGCCAAGATGGGACGATTGGCCGATGGACCACGTTTTCGCGAGCCCTCATCATCCAGATGTGTTTGGGTTAGGCGGTGAGGGACGACGTGCATGTCAATCGAGACAATTCAGGCTAGCCAGACAGCAGGCAGCGATGGCCGGATCATCCTTGGCTCGTTTGCGCTCCTCCGCCGGCTACCATCGGATCCTGGCGAGCGTCCTGGCTATCTAGTCGCGGAAGCAGTCGGGCAGGGTGGCTCGCCACACGCTGGCCGGGCTGCCATCGCCCGGTGCGCGCCCCTCTCGCCTGAAGATTCCCCTCCTGACACCCACGTCCAGTTGCTGGCCGGCAGGTTGATCCAACTTGCGCACCCGCACTTGATCCCGGTGCTAGAGGCCGGCGCTTTGCCCGCGGTGACGTTTGCCATTGAAGCGCGGCCCGATGGTGAGCCTCTGTCCACGCGCATGACCGGCGCCAGCCATCCGCCGGCCCAGGTTGCGCGCTGGGTGAGCGACATCGCCAGTGCGTTAGCAACCGTGCACGCGGCGGAATTGGCTCACGGACGCGTGACGCCAGCGACGATTTGGATTGACCCGCGCGATCGTGCATTGCTCGGCGGCCTGGTTCCTGCGCTATCCCCTTCGGCCGGCACGCCGCAAGATCCATGGCAGATCCCTGAAGGAGAACTCGATGGACCCGCTGGCGACCAATACCAACTGGCGGTCACGGCCGCCGCGCTCCTCACTGGCCGGCTGCCGGATTCCACTGCGCCATTCGCCGGCCAAGATCACCTCCCCGGGGTTGCTGAGCGTGTCGCCCAAGTGATCAAGCGCGGCATGGCTCCCCAAGCAGAGGCCCGTTTCCCCTCCGTTGTTGAATTCGCGGAGGCGCTAGCGACCGCGGTGCAGCAGACAGGGGAGGATCTCATCGCCGGTGTGTGGGACGCGTTGAGCCGGAACGACCGTGCCATGGCAAGCCTGATGCTCGATCTCGCGGCGCGAAGCTTGCCCGATCATCCGGATTTGCCGGTCCTCCGGATCCGACTGAGCGGCAATCCTTACGTGATCGACACCGGCTCACTCGCGCCCGGGGCATTCGGCGCGTCATCAGAGCAACAGGTGGTGACCAAGGGCTTCGAGTTCACCGTGACCTCGGACCCAGGGAATCTCCCGGCATCCGGCCGGGATTACGTTGCAAACGCTCTGCTGTCGCCATTTGCTCCTCAGACGAGCGGTAAGCGCCCGAATCCGTGGATGCCGCTGCTGGCTGGCCTGTTCGGTGGCATTTGCGTGCTTGCCGTTCTGCTGGCGCTGGTGGTTGGATCCTCCTGAGGCTGACAAGCGTTCACCGTGGGCTCGCCGGCCAATCTTCGATTCCGCTATCGGCGTCGCTTGACCCGGCGGTAGCTTGCTCATCTCCCTCAAGTGAGGAATCGGCCAATGCAGGCGCGGGCTCGGCATCAGCAGTGGCAGCGAGGGCCGGTGCAGCGAGCGGGGACCCGCATTTGGCGCAGAACCGTCCGGGCGGTGTCATCTGCTGACAACGAGGACACCGGATCCACTGTTCCCGTAACGCTCGCGCTCGCCTGTCCTCCTCCAGCGCGCCACGGATCGCAAATTGCGCCGCGAGTGCGAGGCCAGCCAAGACCGCCAATTGCAACACAAGCTCGGTGACCGACGAGCGGCCGGCAACCACCAGTCCAACGAGCGCCGAGGTGATCGCCCCGGCAAGAGCAGCGGCGGCGCCCACCACGAAGACCAGGCGCCCCCTGCCTAACAGCCGGTGCCAGATACCGGTGCAGAGCAGTCCAGTCGTCGCGCAGGAGATCGCGGGGCGCACGACCAAGACCCCGATCAGCGCCGCGGTCCAGTTAGCGACAGAGCCAGGCGGTGGATCGTTTTGCAGCAAAGGCCAGAAATAGACGATCGCCGTCGCTACAGCATACCCGCCGCCCGACGCCGCTCCGAGGATTGCCCCATCCATCACCTCGTTGCGGAACGCTGCCTGCTGGCGAAGGAACAATGGGCCGGTGAGCTTGAGCAGTTCAGCGACCATAGGCAGCAGGAGGCCAACGAACAGGATCGACAGGGGACCCGCGGTGGGAACTTCCAAGTTCACGCCACTGGCGAACAAGCCACAGCATTGCCGGGCCGGATCGATCTCGGATTCGAATTGCTTCAACGCCTGGATCGTGAGCAGAGAGACAAACAGCCCGCTGATCGCTCCGAAAGCTCCAGCGGTGATCAGCCATTGCCAGGGTTCTTGCTCGAAGACATCCCGCTGGCTGAGATCGAGCAGAATTGCCGCGGGAACAATGAAGCTCGCAATAATGACAGCCAGTCCAGCCGAATCAAGCAGCAACGCCAGGACGACCGCCACCACGCCGGCCCAGATAACCGATCGTGGCCGGGCCACGGCCCTGCCAATCTGTCCAAGCTCCGGCCTCTTCGCCACCGCCATATTTCTCCTCGCTGACCGGCGCGCTCCATCACGCGCCACCCTTCGCCTGGCGGTGGAAGTGTAAGACGGCCACGACGTGCTCGGAAATGCCCCATCAGTTCGGCAAGACGGCCATCTCTCGTCGAGCGACGCTTCACGCAGGCACGATCAGATGCGGCCCAGGAGCGACGTGATCTCCGCTGGCGTCGGTAGCGCATCGAAGGCGCCGGGACGGCCGACAGCGATCGCCCCGGCAGCGACCGCGGTCCGCAGCGCAAGCGGAAGAGCCTGGCCCTTCACGAGCATGGCGATCAGCGTGCCAGCAAACGCATCACCAGCGCCGACGCTGTCCACGACGGGAACAACGAACGCGGGTTGATAAAGCTCGGCATCTGGAGCCACCATCACCGCGCCAGCCGCACCCAGCGTGATGACCACCTCACTGCACCCGAGTGATTCCCTGAGCACCCTTCCGGCGGCCGTGGCATCGCTGACGCTGGCAACCTCACGCTCCGACAAGAGTTCAGCTTCGAGTTCATTGACGATCAGCGTGTCCACCAAGCCGCGCATCGCCGCTCGCACCTTTTGCGCCATTCTTTCGGATATCGGCGAGGCATTGAGGATCACCCGCGCCCCCGCGCTCTTCGCGAGCGTGGCCGCGGCGCGGCTCGTGGCCAGCGGTACCTCAAGTTGGAGCACCAGCGCGGCGCTCGCCTCGATGACCTCTCGCGCCCGGAGGACATCATCCACGGCCAAGGCGCCAGCAGCGCCAGGGACGATGATTGACATGTATTGGCCGTCCTGCCCAACGAACACTGGGCTCGCTCCGGTTGGCCGCCCTGGATCAACGGTCGTGTAGTCCAGGCAAACACCGCGGCCGCTGAGCCGGGACCGCAGTTCGTTGCCGAGGAAGTCATCACCAACCCGGCTAATCAGAAACGTGCGAATGCCGTGGAGCGCAAGCTGCGTTGCCTGGTTGCCAGCCTTGCCGCCTGGATGCATGGTACAACCTGAGCCGATGAGCGACTCCCCAGGCACCGGCAGCCGCTCTGCGGCCGCGATGAAATCCATATGCAGGCTGCCGGCCACCGTTACCGTCGGCGTCATCGTCATTCCGCCCTCTCCAGCACAAGGCTTCGAATAAGCCGGGTCACTCCTAGGGAATCACGCTCACGCTGGAGCGAGCGCAGCTCGTCAGCCGAAAGCCGGTCAAGCAACCGGTCGAGCTGCTGAACGACAGCGATGTTGTGAGCCGCCTCGGATCTGGGATCGACGCGTTCAGGAAAGGTATCAAAGTAGATGGTGCCGCGAAAGCCAAAGACGCGAAGAAACCACAAGAGCTCAAGGGTTTCCCATAGGTGGACGCTTGCGGCCGGCAGTCCATCATCCGCCGGTCCATAGCCATCGTTGAGATGCACGCCGTAGAGCCTGCCTTCAGCCAGAGCACGTGCCGCCGCCGCCGCTGGCCGCTCCCGCGCCATGAGACTGTGGCAGAAGTCAATCTGGACACCGAAATTCGGCCGGCCAACGTCCCGCACCGCTAAGAGCGCATCGGCCATCGAAGCCACCAGCGAGACCCGGCGCGGCTCTACCGGCTTGTACTCCACGCTTACCCGGATGGTTGGATTGTGATCTGCTACCATCCGGAAACCCTCGACTTCGAGCTGCCACAGCTCCGCGTAGTCAGCCTCGAAAGGCATGTCGAAGCCGTCGTGCGCCATCCACAGGTTGACGTGCGGGACACCAAGGTCGGCCGCTAGATCGACTGCGTCCTGAGCCTGACGGATCGCCTGCTTTCGAACGTCCGGAGAAGGATGGGTAAACGCGCCGAGGGCAAATTGCGGTCCTTCGAAGCGGAGGCTGAACGCGGTGAGAGCCAGGCCAGCGTCTTGCACGATACCAGCGATATCGCGCGGCGCGAGCCCCGCAACATGCTGGGGGAAATTCAACTCCACCGCGGTCAAGCCAGGAACACCAGCAACCGCTCGCACCAGGTCGCCGAGCGCTTGGGCGCCCAAGCGCCGAAACGAGTTCAGGCGCGTGGCGAAGCGATAGCGCGCTGGCGACGAACTGACGTCCTCTCCTCCCGTCAACACGCCCCTCCTACTCTTCCTTACCGCACCAAGATCGCCCGAAGTACTGAACTCTCGCCATTTGCAGGGCCAACGATTTGACACCGGTGGCTCATGCTGCATACTATCAATCGCCCAAAGGACCCGTCGAAGTGCCCACCGGGCTGGGATACGACGCAACACGGTCGACGCGTAACGAGGCAACCGAGCGCGGAAGGCTGGCGAGGAATTCCACGCCCTGGGCATGACGGTGGACAGCGGCACGTGTGGCTCCGAAGCGTTGAGGAGGTGGAATCGTGTCGAACCGAGAAATCAAGCTCTTTGGCCGTCGCGCGAATCGCCGTTTGGTGCTCAAGTCGGCAACAGGTGCAGCGGCGTCGTTCTGCGCTTGGGGTGTGGCCGGGAAGCCGTACCGGCGCGTCCTGGCACAGGAGAGCGTTCGCGCTCAGATTCTCAAGATTCCTGGGGCGGGCCAGCAACCAACTGAGGCCGACATGCAGAAGGTTGGCGAGCTGTGCTTGACCACGCAGAACAAGGGCAAGTTCAAGGGGCAGAAGGTCACCTTCATCGGACTCAACAACGCTGGCTTCCACAACAACATCTTCCGCCCGCTGACTGCCGCCTGGCAGGAGGCAACCGGAGCGGAGATTCAGTGGATTGACGTGCCGCAAGCCGAGGTCTTCGCCAAAGTCCAGCAGGGCGTCGCCACGGGGACCGTCGAGTTCGACGTGCTGGAAGGCGGAGCGCCCTGGGAAGGCGACATCCTCGGCAAGGGCCTGGCCTCCGAGATGCCGGACTGGGTCAAGCAGCAAATTGACATGAGCGACTATGTCGGCTACCTCCAGCCGCCGGTCGGAACTTGGGAGGGCAAGACGTACCGCGTCTCGATTGATGGCGACTGCCACAACTTCAATTTCCGCGCGGACGTGTTTGCCGACCAGGCCCTTGCTGATGAGTGGAAATCCGCAGGCGGTCAGGGTGATTGGGGCGTCCCAACCACCTGGCAGCAAGTCCAGGAAGTCACCAAGTTCCTCAAAGGCAAGAAGAAGGACGGGATGGATCTGTACGGGATCCTGGACGTCTGCAAGCCCGGCGGCGGCTTTAGCTGGTACTTCTTTGCCAGCCGCGCCACCGCCTATGCCAAGCATCCAGAAGACAAGGCATGGCTCTTCGATCCGGACACCATGAAGCCGCGGATCAACAACCCGGCGTTCGTCCGCGCCGCGCAGGACATCATTGACGCGCTGCCGTACGAGCCGGCCGACCAGCTCAACGCCGACCTGCTCAAGACCCTCGGGCAGTTCCTGGCCGGTCAGGGGACGATGTGCCACTGGTGGGGCGACGTCGGCTCGAACATTTACACGAACGATCAAAGCGTCTTCATCGGCAACGAGAAGCTGCAAGCCCGGTTCAGCATCTTGCCCGGCTCTCCGGATGTTTACAACTCCAAGACTGGCCAGTGGGACCAGATCCCGGGCAACAACTATGCCCCGAACATGGCCTACATCGGCTGGGGCCTCTACGTCATGAAGGAGTCGGAGAAGCGCGGCGTCAACGAGGCCGCTTGGGATCTCGCGGCACACCTGGGCGGCAAGGACATCTCCCTCTGGATGGCCGTCTATCCTTCCGGCTTCCAGCCCTATCGCCAGAGCCACTTCAACGTTGAGGACTGGGTCGCGGTCGGCTACCCGGAGGAATTCGCCAAGTCGTATCTCGACTCTGAGCTGAATTCCTACAACCACCCGAACGCCGCGATCGAGCCGCGCATCCCGGGCATCTTCCAGTACTACGTCGAGGCCGAGCTGCAATTGGCGAAGGCATTCGCTGGGGAAATCTCGGCCCAGGAGGCGCTCGACGCGACCGCAGCCAAGTGGGAGGAGATCACCGATCAGCTTGGACGCGAGCAGCAGATTAAACTGTATCAGGCAGCTCTCGGATAGGCGGGCTGCCGCCCGAATCCTGATCGCGTCGTCGTGACAAGCGGCAGGCGTTTTCGG
>JBHOQQ010000051.1:0-52934 GCA_042408955.1 Thermomicrobiales bacterium | reverse complement strand
CTGCGTCATCGTTGGCGGAGCACCTAGGTGTGTCGATCGAACAGCTTGGCGTCGCTGCGGAGCCCAATGCGCTGGGCGAAAGGCTCACTGCTAAGACTATCGCTAGTGAAGTATAGCCGTGTCTGCTTCACCGTCAAGGGGCATTAGCACTCTTAGTACGAGAGTGCTAACAGGCAACCCGATGGAGAGGGCAGGCGCGACGACCGGAGGTCGGCAATGCTCGCTAAAGGACGTGTTACCCTCCGACCTATTCACGCGAGTGACGTGCCATTGCTTTTGCGCTGGATGAGCGATCCGCACCTCATGCGGCACTGGGCCCAGCCAGCGCCCCTCCTGACGGAAGACCGGTTGGCACAGGATCTCGCCGGGCGTTTCTCGCGCTTCGACACGGCTGGCTATTTCATGATTGAGCGCGAAGATGGAACAGCGATCGGACGGATTGAGTTCGAGCAGCTTGATGAGCGCAACCGGTCGGCGGAGGTAATGATCTTCATCGGCGATCCAGATGCGCGTGGCAAAGGCTACGGCACCGAGGCGATGGTGGCCCTCCTGCGCTACCTGTTTCACCAGCGGAATCTCCACCGGGTGTTCCTCACGGTGCTTGCTTGGAATACGCCAGCACAGCGCAGCTACGAAAAAGTCGGCTTCGTCGTTGAAGGGCGGCTCAGGGACGATGTGTACTTCGACGGTCGTTATCACGACCAACTGGTGATGGGAATCCTGCGGGCGGAGTTCGATGCCAAGTGGCCGCCTGGCCAGAACGGCATTGCTGCCTGCTCTCCCTCATGCGCGCAGTAGATGTCCTCATTGACGCGTGAACGTCCTTTCCGGTCATGATCTCGACCCCTCATCCCGTTCGTGATAGTGTGGGAATGCGCAGCGAGGAACGTCTCTGCGTCTGGGCCACGTAGTCGTGCGGAGCACATTCCAAATCGGCACTCGCCCGCAGGTGGTTGGCATGGACGTAAGAGATTCCTCGCTCCGCTCGAAATGACGGCCACTGCGTTCGGCATGACCCGGGAGGTAGCGGCACCCGCCGGACAGGGGACGACGGCAATGGTCATCCTGAGCGCAGCGCGACCTCGTCGGGCACACAATCGACCATGACTGTCGCTCGACAACGATCACCGTCATCCCGTCCACGTAGCGCGGAATCGCTGCGCGAGCGCTCAGGTCTCAGCAAGCTGCTATCAGGATGGCGCGGATGCCTGACGGCTGATGGCTCCTCGGGTGCCGCGCAGACACGATCCGGCGACGGTGCGCCAGGCATGAGTGCCAGGCCGCACAGTCGCCGGATGGTTCACGATACCGTTCACGATCTCATGAGGACGACGTCGGCGTATACTCTCTCCAGCGGCTCGGCCGCGGAATCACGATCGCCTGCCCGCGGCCGGATGTATCGTTCCTGCACCGCATCGGAGCATGGTACATGGCGTTTCGAGCACTTGGCCTAAAGCGACCCAAGATTCCACCGGAGCTTGCCCACCGGCTTCCTCCTGGTCAATATCTCACCGAGCGCTGGCCCGTCCTGCACTACGGCTCGGTCCCATCGTTTGATCCGGCAAATTGGGATTTCCGCGTGTATGGAGAGGTTGAGCAACCACTCCGCCTGACCTGGGAAGAGTTTCAGCGCTTGCCTCGCGTCAGCGTGACCGCCGACATGCACTGCGTCACCCATTGGAGCCGTCTCGACAATCACTGGGAGGGCGTGGCGTTTCGCACGATTCTTGAGTTGGTCAAACCGAAGCCACTGGCCCGATTCGTGGTGTTTCATTGCGATGGCGGCTACACGACGAATCTGCCCCTTGCGGTTGTCGATGACGACGACGTGGTATTCGCGCTCAAGCACGATGGTGAGCAACTCACGCCGGAGCACGGATTTCCGGTGCGGGTGGTCGTGCCGAAGCGATACGCCTGGAAGAGCGCCAAATGGGTGCGCTCGGTCGAGTTCCTCACCGAAGACCGGCCGGGATTTTGGGAGCAATACGGTTACCACAACAACGCCGATTTCTGGAGAGAGGAGCGCTTTGCTGAGTAAAGCGCGGGACAAAGGGATGCGGCGTAGCGAGAGGCGTGCCCCAAGCAGTGGCGGGTGATGCCTCAGCGAAGCTCACGAAGCGGAATCAGCAAGCCGGCCCGGCTCTGAGCAGTTCGGAAGAACCACGGGGCAGCAAGCGAGATGTAGATTCTGCCCTCAAGCTCGTCAATCATCGCTTGGGGGATGCCACTTGCGCCAAAAAACGCGCCGGCGAGCGCACCCGCGAGCGCCCCCCGTGCATCGGCAGCGCCGCCCGCATTGACCGCTGCGATAACCGCCTCTTCGAACGTACTGGCGGCCATAGCGGCCAGGCACGCAGAGGCGACGACATCGGCGGCGTCAGGACTGCTCCCTAGTACCTCGATCTCTTTCACGACCGGTACGCGGTCTGCTCGGACTGTTGCCGCGCGCTGAAGCTGACCGGCGACAGCGCCCTCCCCGATGAAGCGAGCGGCCTCATCCGCCCATTGCTCGCGAGGCACCGTTCGCCGCGCGGCGAGCTGGACGAGAAACGCGATGGCCGTGGTGGCAGAAATCGCGCGCGGGCTGCCGTGGCTGAGGCGCGTGACGATCTCAGCATCACGGCGCAGCGTTTCTGGGTCGAACCGGCCAATCGCGTGCAGCAAGCCGATCGGTATGCCGCGAGCGGCAACGTCGCCGGTCGCGGGGCAGTCGTCCTCAAGTGGAACCTGGAAGCCGGTCTCCTCTGCCCGTGTGAGCAGGGCGATTGTTTCCGGGTTCATCCAGCGCCTGGATTCGCCGCGGCTCAGAAAGAGCATGCGCGGACCGATGTTTTCTGGATCGAGGTGACCGCTATTGACCGTGAGCGACTCGACGATGCAGAGTGCGGCCTCCGATTCGTCAGTGAACTCGCCGGCCTTGATGGAAACTCCATCTGGCAGGTCGAGGGGAAGGTAGCGCTCGACTAGCCCGATTGTGGTGGCGATGCGCTCCCGCGTCCAACCAGCCACGGGCATGCCGAGCGCATCGCCAATCGCCATGCCGAGGAGTGCGCCGAGGAATTCGTGTTCGGTCACGTGGTGTCGCATTGGCTCGGTCACCATAGGGCTCTCCATGGCGGCACCTAGTCATGCCGCTAGCATCATTGTGCGCAAACGCTTCACTGGTGTGCCACCAGACCCAGCTCGGTGTGGCCGAATCCTTGGTCTCCCATCACCATCGAAAACTACCCGACTGCGACCAAGTCCTCCGGCGCCTGGGCATGCTCGGGTGCCTGGCGAAGTGGTCCCGATCGAAGCGGCCGCTCTTCAAGGAAGAGCGAGACGATGAATGCCACGGCAATGAATGGAATCGACGACAGGAAGACGTCGTCGATCGCTTTGGAAAAGGCATTGAGCACGAGGTGACGAGTCGGCTCCGCGAGTTCACGCATGATCTGGATGTTGGTCATCTCTCCTGAACCCAGCGGCATCCCCGAGGCGCCGATGATATCACCAAGGTAATGATCGAGACGCATGCCAAGCACCGCGCCAAAGATCGCGGTACCGACTGCTCCCCCGAGGGACCGGAAAAAGGTGGTCGAGCCGGTCGCGGTGCCCATGTCACGCAGGTCAACGGAGTTCTGCACGGCAACGATGATTGGCTGGAGTGTCATACCCAAGCCGATGCCGAGCACGAGCGCGGAAATCGCGACCTGCCAGTAGCTCGTATCGGCATGGACGCGAGAGAGGAACAGCGCGGCGAAGATAAGAATCGCCGATCCTAGCGTGGGGAAAATCTTGTAGCGTCCAGTTCGGGATATGAGCCGGCCCGACGTGACCGATGATGAGAACAGCCCAAGCACCACCGGTAGCATCGCCAAGCCCGAGCGGGTAGGAGACATACCCTTCACTGCTTGGAAATAGAGGGGCAGGAACACGATCCCGCCGAACATGGCCATCCCCGCGAGAAAGCCGAAAATATTCGCAATGCGAAACACCAGATTGTGAAAGAGCCGCAGAGGGATGATCGGCTCAGGGGAGCGCCGTTCGGCCAGCACGAACAGCGTGCCGAACACGATGGTAAGGAGCACGAACGCGAGCGCGGATGCTGACGTCCAGCCGTATTTATCGCCGGCCCAGTTGAGATAGAGGAGGAGTGACGTCACCGACGCGACCAGCCAGGCAGCTCCGGCGTAGTCGATCACATGCGCGCGGCGGATGGCCGGCAGCTTTAGGGCAACGGACGTCACAACCAGTGCCAGGGCGCCGATGGGTAAGTTGATATAGAAGATCCAGCGCCAGCCTGGACCGTCGGTGAGCCATCCGCCAAGGAGTGGCCCCGCGACGCTGGAGACGCCGAACACTGCTCCGAAATAGCCTTGATACCGGCCGCGCTCCCGCGGCGGGATGATATCCCCGATGATGCTGAGCGCGATGGCCATGAGCCCGCCTCCACCAAGTCCCTGGAAGGCTCGGAAGGCGATAAGCTGCAGCATGTTTTGGCTGAGCCCGCAGAGCGCTGATCCGAGAAGAAAAAGCCCGATCGCCGCCTGAAAGACTCTGCGTCGCCCATAGAGGTCTGAGAACTTGCCCCAGAGCGGCGTCGCGGCCGTGGACGCAACGAGATAGGCGGTTACCACCCAAGACAGATGATTGAGCCCGCCCAAGTCGCTGACGATGCGGGGTAATGCCGTACCGACCACGCTCTGATCAAGCGCCGCCAGAAACATGCCGGCCATCACGCCCGCGAGGACGACGAGGATTTCCCGGTGGGAGAGCGCCACCGCGAAGCCCGGCGAAGCCTCCGCCTCGTGCTGGTGCACTGCCGGCACCGGGCTCGATCCAGCGCTACGCGTGGCCGGATGATCGCGTTCCATGAATCGCTATCCCCTCCCCTTTAAGCTGCTCTGCGTGATCCATGCATTGCCGGTCGCTGCCAGCCAGCAGACGCTCTAGTCCGGCGCTGATCGTTCGAAGGACGGAGACGAAGAGGCGCAAGTCCTCGATGGGAGCATCCTGCAGCAGCGATGCCAGCTCCTGGCGGCGTTCCGCGTCCACCGCTTCCACCACGGCCTGGCCGGCGGCGGTGCTCGTCAGCGCGACCGCGCGGCGGTCCTCCGGCACTGCATCGCGCGTTGCAAGACCTCGTGCCACCAGGCGATCCGCGATGCTCGTCAGTGAGCTCGCCGGAAGCTGGAGCGCATCGGCGATCTCGCCAAGCGTGAGCTGCGAGCCGCATCGCTCCAGCGTTTGAAGCACGATGAATTGCGGCGGCGTCAGCCCATGCTTGGCCACCCGCCGGGCAAGGAGTTGGCGTCCATGCCAGGTCAGCTCCCCGAACAGCGCGGTGATTTGCTCGATGACGTGCTCTCTCTCGCTCATGCCGTGCTCCAAAATATACGGCTTCGTAAATTACGAAGCCGTAACAATCGCCTCAGTGTAATGGTCGCGAGGCGTGAGATCAAGGTATCCTCACCGAACTTGCTGCGCTAGGGAAGGTAGGCTTCCCCACTCACCTGGCCAGCCGAGCGTGCCACCGATCTCGCCATGCCAGATGAGGCAAGGGAAACCTGGCGCGCTCTGTGTCACCAAACGCCGCCCACACACGTGCAATTGACGGGCCAGCGGCTCGCCAATAGACTCCCGGAAGGCAAGTGGTGGTGGGAGGTGAAGGATGACGGCGGGAGTCAGCGAGGAAGTGAGTTCGGGCACCGACGCCCATTGCACAATGGTTCGAGAGGCGCTTCCGGCCGTGCAGCGGCAGGTCTATCTCAATGCCGGGACGAATGGACCATTGCCGCGGGTGGTCACTGAGACGCTTCAGCGTGCCGCGCAGGAGCAGCTTGAGCGTGGGCGCATCGGTCCGGGTATTTACGAGGGCTTGCACGAGCACTGGAAGTCGTTGCGTTGCCTGATTGCCGACGTGTTCGGCGCGTCGTCTGATGAGATTGCGCTCACGCGGAGCACGACCGAAGGCTTGAACATCGCCCTGATGGGCATGGACTGGCAGCGGGGCGACGAGGTGATCACGACGAATCTTGAGCACGGGGGATTATTCGCGCCCCTGGGGCTCGTCGCTCATCGCTATGGGGTCCGCGTGCGCACGGTGGATATCGGTCACGGGAACGGCGACGTGACTGGGACCATTGCCGCGGCGCTGTCACCGCGAACGCGCGCTATCGCGATCTCGCACTTGCAATGGTCGTCGGGCGCGGTGATGCCCCTGGCTGAAATCGCAGCCCTGGCGCGTCCGCGCGGTATCCTCACGATTGTTGATGGTGCGCAATCGGCTGGGCAGATTCGCGTGGCGCTCCATGAGCTTGGCGTTGATGCCTACGCGATGTCCGGCCAAAAATGGCTGTGCGGTCCAAATGGAACCGGGGCCCTCTATCTGCGGCGCGACCGCTTCGCCGACATCACGCCGGTCTACTTGCGCTGGGGAGTCTTTGACCCGGCGGGATTTGTGGTGCCCCCGGCTGGGGCGGCTCGCTATGAGATGGGCGAGCACAACGCGCCAGTCACGCAAGCGCAAGAAGCTGGCCTGCGCTGGCTGCGCGATGAGGTCGGGTTCGATTGGATGTTCGATCGAATCGCTCAACTTGGCCGCCGCTGTTATGAAGGGCTGGTTTCGGTACCTGGAGTAACGGTAACCACGCCCCCGGACCGCATGGCGGGAATCATTTGCTTCACCGTCGCTGGCTGGAGCGTGAAGGACGTCGCGGATGAGCTCTGCCGCCGTGGCTTCACCATCCGGCACGTCGACCAGCCACCATGTCCACTCGTTGCCCGTGTCTCGGTCGGCTGGTGGAATACCGAAGCCGAGGTTGATGCGTTCGTCTCGGCTGTGGCCGAGCTTGTCGAGCGAAAGCGGGGTGGGTTGGCCGGATCAGAAAGGGCGGCATGAAATGCCTGAGGCGGCAGGGGCGATTCCCCGCTGGCCGGCGGGCCACCGTGCAGCGTTGTGCTTGACGTTTGACGTCGATGGCCGCTATGGCGAGGCAAACTATCGCGCTCCGGACGATACCTACTGGATCTCGCAGACGGCCTACGATCCGGTGGGGACCGAGCGTATTCTCGATCTGCTGGCGGATGCCCAGGTGCCAGCCACGTTCTGCTGGGTGGGCCGTGTTGCGGAGGAGCGGCCCGACCTGGTTCGCAGGGCGGTCGCGGATGGCCACGAGATCGCGCTGCATACCTGGGATCACCGGCCGTACAATCGCATGACCGATGACGAGCAGCGGCAGGATATGCTGCGCACCTATGAGACGCTGTCGCGCATTAGTGAGACGCGGCCAACCGGACATAAGACAGCGAGCTGGCGGTTCAATGCTGCGACATTTGCGATCGCCCAGTCGCTCGGGCTGACCTGGGTTATGGATGAACCAGTGGGCGATGTGCCCGTCCTCATCCAGCCTGATCCCCAGCTTCCACCGCTCGTCCAGCTCCCGCCCGCGTGGCTCTACGATGACTACACCTTTTTCGTTGACCGGATCATGACCCCTCAGCAGGCGTTTGAGTTCTGGCGCGAAGACCTCGACGTGTTGCGGGATGAGGGCAAGCTGATGTGCCTGACGTTTCATCCATTTGTGACTGGCCGTCCTGGCCCTTCCCGCGCCCTTGCCCGGCTGATTGATTATGCGATCGATCTTGGCGATGTCTGGATTTCCCGCGCCGATCATGTCGCTCGCTGGTGGATCGAGCGCGAGCGTGATCTTGAAAGGGCGGCGAAGCCTTGAAGCAGCGAGGGTCATCTGACCCTAGGCGGTGGACACCATGAGTGGGAATCTCGTCTTAGTCAATGGCCGGATTTTGACCATGGACCCGGACCGGCCAGAAGCGACGGCGGTGGCGATTCTCGGCGGACGCATCGCGGCGGTCGGCTCCGACGACGAGGTGCGCGCGGCGGTTGGTCCTCGGGTGGAAATCATGGATTTGCGCGGCCGAACCGCAACGCCGGGTTTGAATGACGCACACGCTCATCCGATGGGTGTCGGGCATGCGCTGAGCGATCTCAACGTGGCAACTCCGCCGAATGCCTCGATCCGCGACATCATCGAGCGTGTTGCCACGGAGACCCGGCGGCGTGCGCCTGGAACGTGGATCATTGGCCGTGGCTATGACCAAGCGCGGCTTGCCGAGCAGCGCCACCCAACCCGGCACGATCTGGATCCAGTCTCCCCGAGCCACCCGGTGCTTCTCCTCCGAGCTTGCCATCATATTGGCGTTGCCAACAGCCGGGCGCTTGAGCTTGCCGGCATCAGCGCGTCGACTCCCGATCCCGATGGCGGAACGATCGACCGGGATGAACATGGCGAGCCGACCGGCGTCGTGCGCGAGGCGGCTCTGCAAATTGTCCGCGCAGCCGTCGGCGAACCGGCTGAGGAGCAGATCGCTGAGGCGCTCGTACGCGCGGGCCGGGAGTACCTCGCAAGCGGTGTCACCAGCGTCACGGAGGCCGGGATCCGGCGGCCAGAGGAGCTACGCGCCTATCAGCGCCTGCATCGGGATGGCAAGCTTCCCGTGCGCACCTACCTGATGATGATGATCGATGAGACGCTTGATGCGATGATCTCTCTCGGTATCCAGACCGGATTTGGTGATGACTGGCTGCGCATCGGCCCGGCCAAGCTTTTCAGTGATGGCAGCATCGGAGGCAGGACCGCCCGGATGCACCAACCGTTCGTTGGTGAGCCTGATAATGTCGGCTTGTGGATGATGCCGCCTGAGGATCTCAAGGAGAAAGTGCGCCGTGCGCATGCTGCCGGTTTTCAAGTCGGTATCCATGCCATCGGCGATGCTGCGATTGATCTTGTCCTCGACGCGTACGAGGAAGCGATGACCGCGCACCCTCGTCCAAATCCCCGGCACCGGATCGAGCATTGCTCGATTATCGACGAACGGATCTTGCGCCGGATTGCTCAGCTCGGCGTCATTCCCATACCCGGCACCTCGTTTCTCTATTACTTCCGCGACGCGTATGTGCAAAACTTGGGCTACGAGCGGTTACGCTACGCTTATGGGATGGCGAGCTTTGCCCGCCATGGCATCGTGGCGGCGGCAAGCAGCGACGCGCCGGTGGTGCCACTAACGCCAGCGATCGGCTTACAGACAATGATGACCCGCCGAGACGCGAAGAATCGTGAGGTGTGGCCGGAGGAGGCCGTTGGATTTGATGCTGCTCTTCGCGCTTACACGGTCAACGGCGCTTACGCGTCCTTTGAGGAGCACAAGAAGGGCATGTTGAGGCCGGGCATGCTTGGCGATGTCACGGTGTTTGAGACCGACCTCCAACGTGTAGCGCCGGATGAGATTGGTGCAGTCAAGGTTGATTGCACGATAACGGAGGGACGAATCGCGTACGATCGGCATGCCTGAGTGAACGAACTGCAGCATCATTGAGCAGGATGAGGAGTCTTCGGTTGATTGGAGGGAGGAAGGCAATGCGACTCACGTATATTGCCCATTCCGCGTTCTATCTCGAATCGGGAGACCACAGCGTCCTGGTGGATCCATTTATATCGGGCAACCCACTGGCGAAGCACAAACCTGGAGATTTCCACCCGCAGGCGATCCTGATTACCCATGCTCACAATGATCATGTAGGGGATGCGGTCGCGATTTCGAAGCGGACGGGCGCGGTCGTGATCTCCACCTTTGAGCTCGGCGAACTGCTGGCCAAACAGGGAGCGCATACCAACGCAGGCAATCATGGCGGCACATTGGCATTTCCCGGTGGCTCGGTCAAGCTCGTGCCGGCCTGGCACACCTCAACATACGGCGAGAACTTTTTGGCTCCCGGTGTTCCTGCCGGATTGGTCGTTCGCTTCGGTGGCACGACGATCTATTTTGCTGGCGACACCTGCCTGTTCAGCGACATGAAGCTGATCGGCGAAGAGGGGTTGGATATCGCAGTCGTGCCGATCGGCGATCACTACACGATGGGACCGGCCGATGCCGTGAAAGCGGTGCGGTTCCTTGAACCGAAGGTTGTCATTCCTTGCCACTACAACACCTTCCCGCCAATCAAACAGGATCCATACCGGTTCAAGACCATGGTTGAGGAGCAAACGAGTGCGACCTGTCTCGTGCTTGCGCCAGGCGAATCGCACGAGTTCTAAGGTGGCCGGTGAGGCAGGAGTCAGCAGCCGGGGTCGGGGGTCGGAAGGTGCGGCTGTTCTCCTGCCTGCGCCCAAGGATCAGGGGTGCGATGGCCGGTAGGTGGTAGAGGCGCAATGGATCGCGATCAGGCGTAGAGCGGAAGTCTGATTGCGTCCGTGGGATGATATGACGCCTTATGCCCGCGATTTACCCTCACCGGGTATCGGGAAGAGGGCGGGGTCAGTTGAGCCATGAGCGACCAGTCGTCAGGCGTTGCAGAGATGCACGAACTACCGACACCTCATGGCTAACGGCTCATGGTTCTCTGACTCCTGGCCTCCCAATCTCCAACCTTCAGACATGGAACGCTTTAACGAAGAGCTCAAGCGGACGGCCTATCAGAAGAAGGCGGTGACGCGGTTGCCTCCAGAGGAGGTGCTGGATCTTGCGATTGCCTTCTTTCGCGAGCGCGGCTACCGGGCTGGCCGGACGGGGCGGCCGAACCAGGTGTGTGTGATGGGCGGGCCGGAAGGTGGCTTGCCCCGCGTGACCGGCGAAATCACCGCCCGCGCGAATGTGGGCAAGGCCGGCACGACGCTGGTGACACTCGATGCCGCTGGCGAGCGGCTCGGTCCCGCCATGGCCGAGTTCTACGCCGAACTGCGCAAGCGGCGTCGGCAGTGAGGAAACTGCCGCAACGCCAGACACCGGTTAGCACGGCTTTCCGGTGAGCCCCCGCATCTGTTGGGTATACTTCTAGCGGAGCATTGACTGTGCCCCCGTAGCTCAGCGGACAGAGCAACCGCCTTCTAAGCGGTGGGTCGCAGGTTCGATTCCTGCCGGGGGTACCCCGTATTCAACCTTCCGTCCAGATCGATGCAATGTGCCTCTTCGGTGCGGCCGCTGGCAGGCGTCGCCATTCGGCCATCTCGATCTCACCGGTCTACCACCGCTTTGGTAACACCCACGCTAGATGGCGTTCGGCTCGGACGAAGGGTGATCACCGGGCTCGGGGAGCGCGATGAGCCGTGGCGGCCAGCGCCATCTGGCCAGGTCGCCCGCGGCAGGTGAGGCGCACCAACGCCCGCTCCGATCCATGTGATTGCGAGCACAAGCAGGGCGATCGCCACGGATGGTGGCAGCACGAGCCATGGCCAAACCGGCCGCGAGAAGAGCAGCGGGTCACTCAATGCCCAATTCAGCATCATTCCCCAGCTCACCCGATCTCCGCCCGCGGCGCCCAGAAATGCAAGCGTTGTCTCAGCAAAAACCGCAAACCGGGCGGTGAGCACCAGTTTCGCTGGCAGCGCGTCCAGGGTCATCGGGAACACATGGCGCCGCGTGAGCCAGATGCGCGATGCGCCGAGTGCAGAGCTTGCCTCCACGTACGGAGCTGATCGCGTCGTGAGCACGATGCTCCGCACGATTTTGGCAAATGCTGGCCAGGAAGTACCGGCCAGCGTCAGGATTAGCGTGATGCGGTTTGAGCCTGCCAGCGTCAAGATCAAGAGATAAAGCGGGAGACTTGGGAGGGCCAGCACGAGATCGGCGATCGGCATCAGGACGGTTTCCCACGCGCGAAAGAAGCCAGCCACAAGACCAGCTAGCCAGCTCAGCGCGGTAGAGATTGCTGTGACCAGTGCCACGACGACCAATGTGCCGCGCGTTCCATGGATGAGCTGGCTTAAGGTGTCCTGGCCCAGGTCATTCGTGCCCAGGAGATGACCCTGACCAGGGGACGCGAGCGGCGATCCCGTCACGAGGCGAGGATCAAATGGAGCGATCCATGATGAGAGGAGCGCAAGCAGCGTAAAGCCAGCGAGCACCAGGCAGCCAAGCCAGAAACTGAGTGGACGCCTACGCATGGTCTAGTGTCCCACGTCCCCGGAGGCGCAGGTAGAGGATCTCAAGCGCGAAATTCGCCGCGAGGACGCTCAACCCAGACACGAGAAACAGCGCTTGAAGGACTGGGTAGTCGCGAGCGCGAAGCGCCTCGAAGCCGAGCATTCCAAGACCGGGGATGCCAAAGACCCGCTCGACAACGATGGTGCCCCCAGCGATTGCTCCCAAACGCACTCCGAACAAGGTCAGCAACGGCGGGATGATGTTCGGCAAGAGATGCCGCATGGCGATGCGAGGTTCCGACAAGCCCTTGGCCCGTGCTGCAACGAGCCACTCCTGGCGCTGCATGCCAGCAGTGAGATCGCGTGCCAGCAGGACAAAGGCTGGCGTTCCGGCCATCACCAGCGTGACTGCTGGGAGGGTGAGATGCCAGGCAATGTCCCCAAAGTGCCGGATCGTCCCTGCGATGCCACCGTGGGACGCAAACGGTGTCTTGCCTCCGTACAGTGGGAACCAGCCGAGGCCAGCAGCGAAAATGATCAAGGTGCCAATGGCAACGAGAAATTCAGGCAGGGCCGCAACCATGCCAGCAACGGAAATGAGCACATGATCGCGGCGACGGCCGGGGCGCCAGCCGGCAAGGGTGCCACAGGCCGTGCCAAAAAGCGTGGACAGAGTCAGCGCAGTAAGCAACAAGCCGAGTGTCCAGGGGAGCCGGTCGGCGATAAGGGTGCTGACTGGTGCCGGACGCGCGATCGACCAGCCTAGATTGCCGCGCGCGAGATCGGCAAGATAGGAGCCCAATTGCCGGTGCAATGGCTCGTCGAGGTGGTAATACTCCCGAAGCTGCGCCACTGCCTCAGCAGACAGCGGTACCGCCGGGTCCGTTCCCGTGCCGGAGGCGAACGCCAGTGGATCACCCGGCAAGGCGCGCGGGATCCAGAAATTGAGAAGGACCAATCCCGCGGTGAGCAGAACATAACGCCCCAGCAAACGAAGCACGTTCCGAGACACAGCGGAATCTCGCGCTTAGAGGAGCACGAGTTTGTTGTTGGGAAACGGAATGCCGTTCATCAGCCCGCCCCAGGTCTCCATGGGTGTGAAGACCTCCGGGTTGTAGATCCAGAAGAATCTCCGGTGGTACAGCACGATCGTCGGGAGCTCTTCCGCTAGGATTTCTTGCATGCGAAAAACGATCCTGCGCCGCACCTCCGGATCAAGGGTGGCGGCTTGCGCTTCTGCGAGTCGCAGGTACTCGTCATGGTGAAAAACCGAACCCTTCGCGAACGCATTCGCCTCCTCTCCCACGTACCAGCGCCGTAAATAATCCGGGTCACCTCCAACACCGATGTGTGAGGTGAGCGCAAGCTGGAAGTTGCCCTCGTCCAGCAACTTCACCCGCGTTGCCGCGTCGACCCGCTGCACGTTGAGCGAGATTCCCACATCGTCAAGCATCGGCGCCATCAGATCGGGCTCGCGGGCGCTCGCATCAGCGACGAGATCAAGCTCCAGGCGCTGCCCGCCCAAGAGCTGTCGCGCTCGTTTGGGATCGAAGGGATAGTTCCTGACGGCAGGGTTGTGCCACGGGGTTTCGGGCGGGACAACCCCTGCGCTGCCAATGATCGCCGGACCAAGGGTGATGGTTTCGGCGATCGTCTTGCGGTCAAGCGCATAGGCAATCGCCTGGCGCACCTCCTTGCGGTCCAATGGAGGCCGCCGCGTATTCACCGCAAGGCGCACGATCGACAGCGGCGCCGTCTCGTGGACCTTGAGACGCGGATGGTTCGCAAGCAGATCACGGACGGAGGCATCGATGCTTAGCGAGACGTCGGCATCCCCCTGCTGCACCACCTGCAGACGCGCTTCGGCTGGCACGGCGAACTGCTGCCACTCACGAACATTGGGCTGCCCGCGCCAGTACGCGTCGTATGCCACGAGGCGGTAGGCGCCTGCGGCTGAGTCATAGGCTTGGAGCGAGAGTGGTCCGCTGCCCACATACCGGTCCTCGGCCGTGTAGGTGATGGGATCGCTGACCGCTTCCCAAATATGCCGCGGGATGATCGGCACAATACCGGCAATCGTTTCCAGAAACGGAGCGAACGGCCGTTTGAGCTCGATGCGCACGGCACCATCTTGCGTCACCGATGCGGACGAAACGACCTCGGTCGTCATCCACCGGTATGGGTGATGCGCATAGTAGGCGAAGGAGAACGCCACGTCGTCCGCGGTGAGAGGCCGACCGTCATGCCAGGTTGCATTGTTCACCAGGGTGAACGTGTACCTTCGCCCGCCGTCGGAGGCAGACCACTCTGTCGCCAGCCAGGGGATAATCCCACCGGAGTCTTTCCACGTCAGCGTGTCGTAGATCAGGCTCAGGAGCACGGCACCGCCCGGACCGGCTGTGGACACGTGAAACGGCGTTGGTGGGCCGGTATCAGTCCACCAGGCGAAGCGCACCAGATCGGCTAACGGGGCATTGAACGTTGCGGCAATCCCGTGATGGGGAAGCGCGAAAGCGGTGGCTATTCCAGCCAGTGCTCGCACCGCTTGCCTTCTGCTGATCCGTCGCATCGCCTTGCACTCGCACGAGTGAGTGACCCAGGAGCGCTTTGCGCCCGCTCCTCTTGCCAGTTCCCTGAGGATGCTAAAGGGTTCGGCTCGCGAGTTCCATATGATATGCAGTCCAGTGAGCCAGAGCACGCTGCTGATGAGGAGAGATCACCTCGCACACCCATCTCCAATGCAGCGAGACCCAATCGCCGGGCCGCGCGGTGTCGGCGAAGCCGCGCCCGTCTAGCTGGCGCACCACGCGCTCCTCTCGCTCTGGTCCCAAAACCAGCTTGCCACCGGCAATTGCCAGTGGTTGTCGTGCCACGATGAGCTCACCGCCGTCAACGCGCAGTACTTTGCCCCAGCTAATCCGGCAGTTATCGAGCGTTGCGAGGACGTCTCCACTCAGCCGGTCCACATTCCGCCAGACATCGAAGACGTGAAAGCTATGGTGGGGGCGGGCACCGGCAGGAGCTTTCCCGGCGATGAGATTCATGATCTTCGGCGGCACCTGACGGTGGTATCGCTCACGTAAGGAGGTATATAGGTCACGGACTTCAACCCGCTCCAGCAGCGCATTGCCGAGCCAGTACGCCTCGACCACACGCTCGTCGAACGGATCGGCGATGCCGTTGCTGTGCGCAATTAGCTTAAGGTAAGGCAAAGCGCCCGCAAATTTCGCCAGCATGCGCTCCAGAGGAGGCTCACGGACGGCTGCCAGCGCGTACTCGAACATGGTCCGGTTGTCATCACCACCGCAGTAATGCAGGCGATTCGGCATGAAGGCGTACCGGATGAACCGAGTTGTTCCGGCCACGGCTCGCTCAGGTGCCGCTGCCATCGCTGGTGGTGGGAAGAGGCGGTCAATGGTGGTCATGGCCGGACGTCTCCTGGGCCGATAGCTCTTCGATTTCCGCGATGAGACGTGCGATTTCTTGCGCCTGCTCGGCGGTGATGACCTCAACGATGAGCCCCCGGTCAACCAGAACGTGCGCTCCGGGTTGCACCTCTGAGTGAAGCGCAGGGTTTGCGAGCATGGTCGTTCCAGTAGCGAGGACAACGGTGGCGTATTCGCCATTAACGGCTATCACTTGAGCGACAAGGGGCAGGCACATGTCACGTTCCTACCGAAGCGGGAAATAGCCCGATCGCTGGGGCTGCATCGTATGGTCAGACTCGTCTTGATGGCGGCTCGTGCAATGGTCAACCTGTTCCGATTGTCGCCAAGCGGACGGAGACGGGAGTGCTGGTTGGCAATTATCGGCCAAGGCGGCCTGGTGAGCGAGCCTTCCCAACATCATCAAGGTAGTCTCATGGGCACGGACCTGCTCGAATAAGCACAAATGCCTTCCGCTGGCGTATCATCGTACACGGTTCCGCACGATCAGGAGGCACCATCCGTCAACTCACTGCAGAGTGGAGTCGATCATGTTTGACACCACGACCCTGATCGCGTTCCTGGCCGCAAGCCTGGCGATTATTGTCGCGCCTGGGCCGGCACAGGCACTTGTTCTCGCCCGGAGTATCAGCGAGGGCAGGCGATCGGGCATCATCACGGCTGTCGGACTAAATACCGGAACAATCATTCATGCATGTGCCGCTGCGTTCGGGTTGTCAGCTATTCTGGCAAACTCTGCTCTCGCTTTTGCGTTCGTCAAATATCTGGGTGCGGCATATCTCATCTATTTGGGAATTCAAGCCCTCCTGACCGATGCGCGTCCGGAGCACTTGGCCAACCCGGCGGCGGCCAAGCCATGGCAAGCATTTACGCGGGCGGTCGCCACGGGGGTGCTCAATCCAAAGGTGGCGATCTTCTTCTTGGCATTCCTCCCGCAATTCGTTGATCCAAGCCGTGGATATGTGTTCTGGCAATTTCTGACGCTTGGACTGATTCTCGCAGTGATGGACGTTCTCTATGAATCGGTCTTGGCTTCAGCGGCAGGAGCACTCAGCCAGTGGCTTGCGCAGAGGCCGCACGGGTTCCCACGCGACGGGTTCCCACGCGATGCCTCATGGCGTGGGTTCCCGAAGGGAAGGGGTCAGGAGTCAGGAGTTGGGGGTTGGGGAACCCGACCCTCAGCCCCTCACCTGATGACCCCTAACTCCCCCGTTGTGCGTATGAGCCCGTTCGCTGACCGGCACACTGGGTATGAGCCCGTTCGCTGACCGGCACACTGGCGCGTTCCAAGGCAATCCGCTGGGAGGGTATTTCGCGCAACCTACCGCCTGGACGCAAACATCATCTATCATCGCCCCACAGGCAAGTCCTGGAGCATGTGCGGTGGCAGGTCCGGGGCAAGACCACGGGCGGAGATCCAGATCAAGCTCAGCAACGGGACGATGAGCCGTTCGCATGCGTGGGTGATTACGGGAGTGCGGCGCCGTGTCCGAACGGCGTGATGAGCGTCGGAGCCCATCGCGGATCACTGGAGGTGCTCGCGCTTCGAAGCCGGTTGGACAACGAAGCGCGTTGCCTGAACTTACACGCCATCTCCGCGGGGCAGAGGTCTACCGGCCAGATCCATCCGCTGCCCTGCGCCCGCCGCGCCTGACGCGATGGCTTGAGCCAGCCGGTGGAGAGCGTGGAGAGACTCAGCCGTCGCCGTATGCCGAGCGCGTGCCCCCGTTTGCCCGCCGGCCCCGGCGGGCGGGTTTGACGTCTCCCTGGACCCTCAAACTCGGTGGTATCCTCCTGGCCACGATCGCGCTGGTGGTCGTTGGGATGGAACGCTTGCCACTCTTGACCAAGCAAGGTACGCCGTCGCCGGCAAGCACCGTCGCTCCAATGGCGCTCGGCGGAATGCCGCCAGCACCGGCAACTCCAGAGCCAACGTCCACACTAACTCCGACGCCATCACCGAGTCCAACGCCAACGCCGCGGCCGACGCCGACGCCAAATCCCCGCTATGTCGGCAAGGTCGTGTGTCTCGACCCAGGCCACGGAGGCTCGGACCGGGGGTACGTTCGCCAGGCGAACGATGTCGCGCCCGCGATGGAAGAAGCTCACTATAACCTCGCGTTCGCACGTGCCCTCCAGATTCGTTTGGAGCAGCACGGCTTCACCGTCGTCTTGACCCGCTCCACCGACACCGATGTCAATGCGGATGGGCGCGATGTCAACGGCGACGGGCTGACGCGCGCGAACGCGCGGACTCCCGAGGAAGCAAAGCGAGCAGGAGACGTTGATGAGTTGCAGGCCCGGATCAACATTTGCAACGCTGCCCACGCCGATTTGCTGGTGTCCATGCACATCAACGGGTTCGACGATCCTAGCGTCAATGGCTATGAAACGTGGTTTAGCTCTGCTCGTCCATTCAAAGACCGGAATAAACTGTTCGCGACGCTAGCCTTTGAAGAGCTCGGCAAGCAGATGGCGGCAGCAGGGTACAACGCAACGCCGCGGCGAGTGTTTGATGATGTGGAGGCGAACGTCGATCTCGGCCGAGATGCGTTCGACCGGTACATTATTACCGGGCCAGCGGTGCCGGGCCAGATCGTACCGAGCGCCATGCCCGGCGCAATTGTCGAGGTGTTGTTTATTTCCAACGACGCGGATGCGGCGTTCCTGGCCAGTGATGCCGGCCGGAACGCGATCGTAACCGCCTATGAGCGCGCGATCACGCGGTATTTCGATGCGATCAGCGGCGGTCCGAGCAGTGGTAATCCGGCGAGCTCGGAAGAAGATCAGTGAAGGATGACGTCATGCATGAGCATCGCGGAGGTGTAAGACGAGGCGAGCGGCGGTTCAACCGGCGCACGATCGTCGCTGGTGTTGCGGGAGCGGGATGCGCGGCTGTTGGAGTCGCTGTGGGAATCGATCGCTTCTTGCGCTCGGCGCGCCAGCCAGCGCCAGCGGCGCATCCTCTCGCATCACCACGAACGGTCGCAGCCAGCGCCTCACCTTCGCCAGCGAGCCGCGCGGCCAGTCCAGCTCCCAACGCGCTCGCTCGGTCGAGCGTGCGCAGCGCGCCACTGATGCAGGGTGGACTGCCGGAGGGCACCGCGCTCGTCACGTCGTTGCGCTTGCCGCTCTTCGGGGTGAGCGGCAACGACGTCGAGGCAATCCTATCTGGCCGTGTGCCATCGTGGCTCGACGTTGGCGCGGCGATGGATCTCCCCGTCGAGCCGGTCGCGCTGCAGGGTCTCGAGCTTGCCTCCATGGCGCCGGTAGCCACGGTTCCGGATTACGATGCCCTCGTTCAAGAGCTTAGGACTCGACCGGGCGGGGTGGCGGTGGTGCCGCTCGACCGGATCGACTGGCGAGTCAATGTGCTGGCGATTGACGGCGTTGATCCGCTCCGCGATGGAGAGCACGCTGAACCGGTGATACGGGTTGGGGTGGTTGGCGATATCGTTCCAGGTCGGAATGTTGATCTCAAAATGAGAGCCTACGGGGACTTTACGCGGCCATTTCGCAAGATTGCCGCGGAGCTAAGCTCGTACGATATTACGTTTGCCAACCTGGAAGGCAATCTCTCGGCGAACATTCCTCCTCCCGATGATCCGCACACGTTCTCATTCATCTCCAGTCCTGAGATGCTCGATGGCTTCAAGCTGGCAGGCATTGATGCGGTGAGCTTGGCCAACAATCACAGCACGTGGAACAGCGCTGGCTGGGGCGTCAGCGCGTTGCTCGACACTCTGGATGCGCTCGATGCGGCCGGCGTGGGCCGTTTTGGCGCGGGTAGGAATCTGGACGAGGCTCGCGCACCATGGACCGCTGAGGTTAAGGGCCGGCGTATCGCGGTGATCGGCATCGATGGCGTCACCGCCAACGAAGCGCAACGCGAGCCCGACGCAACGGTCTACAACACCTGGCTTGGTGCTCCCGGATATGCTGGCGCCGGACCAGACCAGCCCGGAACGAATCCCTACATGGTTGATCAATTCACTGCTGACATTTCCCGTCTGGCCAGCGAGTATGATATTGTCATCCCGTATTTTCACCTCGGCCGGGAATATGTGGCCCTGCCTCCAACCTGGGCAGTTGATGGCGCTCGTGCTGCAATCGACGCCGGGGCAACGATGGTCGTCACCAATCATCCGCATCTGGTGCAATGCCTCGCCGAGCACGCGGGCCGGCCGATCGTCTTTTCACCTGGCAATTTCATCTTCGACCAGATGTTCAGCGCCGAGGTACGCCAGGGGTTCATCCTGGAGATCGATTTTCGGGGCAGCGCGGTGGTAGGGTTGCGGATGCGTGGCATCGAGATTGTCGATTTCCATCAGCCTCGGCTGATGTCCGACAGCGAGCATGCCGCCCTGATGGACCGGTTCTGGCGGCAGACCGATGCGCTCGCTCAGCGCGAACGTCGTGCCTGAGCGGCAATGGGCGAAAGGGCAGGGGTCAGGAGTCAGGAGTTGGGGGTTGGGGAACCCGACCCTCAGCCCCTCACCTGACTCCCGACCCCCGACTCCTGACCCCTAACTCCCCCTAGGAAGCCACCTTCGCGACTGGCAAACCAGCGTCCATGGCGAGCAAGTGGGCCTTGTCGGTACGCTCCCAGGGCAGCTCCAGGTCGTCCCGGCCGAAATGGCCGTAGGCAGCTGTCTGCCGGTAAATCGGCCGCTGGAGGCCAAGGTGCTCGATGATTGCGCGAGGCCGGAGATCGAAGTGCTTCCGAACAAGCTCCTCGATCTTGCTGTCCGGGACATGCCCGGTTCCAAAGGTCTCCACCATGATGGAGATGGGATGGGCAACGCCAATCGCATACGAAATTTGAATCTCAAAGCGATCCGCAAGACCCGCTGCGACGACGTTCTTGGCGACGTAGCGAGCGGCGTAGGCACCGGAACGATCGACCTTTGTCGCGTCCTTGCCAGAAAACGCGCCGCCACCGTGCCGGGCCATGCCCCCATAGGTATCAACCATAATTTTACGCCCAGTCAGACCGGCGTCGGCCATCGGGCCACCCAGCACGAACCGACCACTCGGATTCACATAGATGTGTGTTTTTGAGTCGATAAGATCGCGTGGAACGACCTGGTGGATGATGAACCGCTCGACGTCTCGTCGGATAACGTCGTTGCTGACTTCTTCAGCATGCTGGGTCGAGACGACGATCGTATCGACCCGGACCGGAACTCCCTTGCGATACTCGACGGTGACCTGACTTTTGCCATCGGGTCGCAGCCAGTGAAGCTCACCATTCTTGCGCGCTTCGGCGAGGCGATAGCAGAGCCGGTGCGCCAGATAAATCGGCATCGGCATCAGCGCGTCAGTTTCGCGGCAGGCGAAGCCGATCATCATGCCCTGATCGCCTGCACCGATGCGATCAAAGCGGTCGCCACTTTGCCGTTCACGGACCTCGTATGCTTCAGCCACGGATTCGGCGATCTCCGGGCTCTGACCTTTGATCGCGACCATCACACCGCACGTCTTGTAGTCGAATCCGTACTCGGCGCTGGTGTAGCCGATATCTCGGATGACTCCTCTGACGATATCGGGAATCTCCACGTACGTCGATGTGGTGATTTCCCCGAAAACGAAGACCGTGCCGGTGGTAGTGGCCGTCTCACAGGCGACACGACCATCCGGATCATCGCGGAGGACAGCATCCAACACCGCGTCGGAGATTTGGTCGCAAACCTTGTCCGGGTGGCCTTCCGTGACGGATTCAGATGTGAAGAAGGTTCGCTCTGACCTGATGAATGTTGTCGACATTGTTCCTCCCAACCGTCCATCAGTGTTCGCTTGGGTGCCTCGCGGTCATCCTCCCCTGCCTGACGGTAGATGGTGGCGAATGGCCAAGGGCGCATCGCGCAAACCTAGGTGCCGGATTCCCACGAGCGAAGGTAGTGCGCCTGCTCTTCGGTGAGCACATCAATCTCAATACCCATGCTCATCAGCTTGAGCCGCGCGATCTCATGGTCAATTTCTTGTGGCACACGGTAGACCCGCGGCTCAAGGTTCTTGCCCTCCTGGACAAGATAGCCGGCGGCAAGCGCCTGATTCGCAAAGCTCATGTCCATCACGCTTGCGGGATGACCCTCGGCCGCGGCCAGATTGATGAGCCGTCCCTCGCCAAGGACGATGACCGCCTGGTCCGGGGCGAGACGAAATTCTTCGACGAACGGCCGGATCACCCGTCTACCCTCGCCAGCCATTTCTTCAAGCGCCTTGATATTGATTTCAGCATTAAAATGTCCAGAATTCGCCAGGATCGCCCCATCCTTCATGACCGCGAAATGCTGGCGATCGATGACGTTGATGTTGCCCGTCGCAGTGATGAAGAGATCGCCCAGCGCGGCGGCCCGGTCCATCGGCATCACTTGAAATCCGTCCATTGCCGCCTCGAGCGCCTTTATGGAGTCGATCTCGGTGACGATCACGCGTGCGCCCATGCCGCGCGCGCGCATCGCGATACCCTTGCCGCACCAGCCGTAGCCAGCGACGACGACGACCTTGCCCGCAAGCAAGATGTTCGTTGCCCGGAGGATTCCGTCAATGGTGCTCTGGCCCGTCCCATACCGGTTATCAAAGAAGTGCTTCGTATCGGCGTCGTTGACGGCGATGACCGGAAAGCGCAAGACGCCATCTTTCTCCATCGCGCGGTCACGAATGACGCCCGTGGTCGTTTCCTCGGTCGCGCCAATGATGCCAGGCAACAGGTCCGTCCGCTCCCGGTGGACCATGGTCACGACATCGGCGCCGTCATCAATGATGATATGTGGCCGGTGCTCAAGGGCCGAGCGGATATGCCGGTAATACGTGTCATGGTCTTCGCCCTTGATGGCGAAGACCGGGATGCCATCACTCACGAGCGCAGCGGCGACATCATCTTGCGTGGACAACGGATTGCTCGCGCAGAGGACGCAGTCCGCGCCGCCTGCTTTCAGGGCGAGCGCGAGGTTGGCGGTCTCCGTGGTGATGTGCGCACAGGCCAGCAGTCGGATACCATGCAGCGGCCGGTCCTTTTCAAATCGCTCCCGAATTTGCCGGAGCACTGGCATTTCCCGTGCTGCCCATTCGATGCGCCTCCACCCGTCGGGTGCGAGCGATGGATCCTTGATGTCGAACTGGCGTGAGGTTGTTGCCATTCTCATCTCCTCATGACGCGGGCGCCGGAACGCTCGCGCCAGCTAGGGACGCTGAACCTGATGGACCAGTGGACCAGCGGTGCTATGTGCGCTCGCGGTGAGCCCGCGATCCTCCGACCCCGCCCAGGCGACGAATTGGTCCACGGTTATAGCACCTGCGAAATCCGGGAAGGCACCATTAAAGCGCTCAACGAATTCTTGGGGAGTGTAGGAGTGTGCCTGCGTGCCGACTTGCTCGACCGCGTAGGCGGCAGCGAGCCCAGCCAGTCGTCCCACAACGTCCAATTCTAGCCCGAGCAAGAACCCTTTGATGAGACCAGCCCGGTAGGCGTCTCCAGCCCCCGTCGGGTCCTTGACCTCTCGGGCGGGCGCGGCAGGCACCCGGACTCGCTGTGCCTCGTAACGGAGCTCGGATCCTTCTTCACCATAGGTAATAGCGAGCAAGGGCACCCGGCTGGCGAGATCCTCAATCGTCAACCCGGTTTTCCGCTCAATCATCGCGAATTCGTAGTCATTGCCAACCAAACCCCAGGCGACATTGATGCCAGCCAGCAGGTCGTCGGGCGAGAGCACAATGATTTGAAACGCCGGGTCGTAAATAAATCGGCATCCGGACCGCCCGAACTGCTCGGCGTGCAGGCGCATCACGTTTGGCGACGTGGCGCCGAGGATCGCATATTCCGCGCGGGAGGCCAGCTCGGTCACGACGATCTCCGCCGCGCGATCGGAGGGTCCAGGGAAGAAGGAAGCGATTTGGTTATCCTTCCGGTCGGCCATCATGAACGAGGCTGCAGTGAGTTGGGTGGGATCTTCAACGAGGCACAGGCGAATTCCTAGGCGCTCGAACTCCTCGCGGTAGGGGCCAAAATCGGAGCCGACCGCACCAATCAGCGTCGAGCGCGTCCCCAAGAGTGCGAGGTTGTACGCGATATTGCCACCAACGCCACCGCGTTGCTTTTGCAACCTATCTACAAGAAAGCTGACGGATAGAACGTGGGTCTTCTCGGGGATGATGTGATCGGCAAACGATCCACCGAACGCCATGATATGGTCATAGGCAATCGATGCGCTAATCACAACCGGCAGCGCATCGGCGATTGGAGTGGTGCTCATGCCCTTCCCGAAGGTTGCTGGACAGACATCGAGCGGCACCTGCTCACTGTCGAGGCACCGCGCCGCTCAGCATAGCACGCGCCCGCGACGGTGCGCTATCACCTTGCCGGGAATGAGTTCGGGGTCAAGGGCCGCCGATTGCCGGTAGCCGACAGCTGACAGCAATCGGCTGCCCCTGCAGATCAGTCGCCGCGTCGTCGCAGCGCGATCCGGACGTGGTGACGGCCGACCTCGATTTGGTCGCGGTACACACCGTCTGGACCGATTGCGCCACCGGGGCCTTCGACCGCCTCAGGTTCCACCTGATCCGACGCTCCAGTGGACGTCACCGCGGCGAGTTCGTCCGCGAGCGTCTCGGTCCGCACGTACGCATCAAACGCTGTGATGGCCGTGACAACCTCCGGATCGGCAACATACCGGATCTGGATTCGGTCTTCGATACGGTAGCCGGCGCTGCGGCGGGCGTCTTGCACGCCCCGCACGAAGTCCCGGGCCAGCCCTTCCTGCACGAGCTCCGGAGTGAGCGATGTATCGAGCACCACGGTCGCGTGTGTCCCCTGGGCGGCCGCGTAGCCGGCGCGCTTCTTCAAATCGACGAGGATTTCGCTCGGCTCAAGAGAGACAACCGACCCATCGGAGAGCGTGAGGGCGACTGCCTGCCCATTCCTGACGCGCTCCGCCACCGACGCCGGATCCTCCTTGGCGAGGAGTTCCCGGATCTCATTGAGCCGCCTTCCGTATTTGGGCCCGAGCACGGCCAGCTTCGGCCGGATGTCGTAGGTGACGACCTCGCCAAGCTCCGTAAGTGGCTCAAGTGCTTTGACGTTAAGCTCGTCCAGCACTTGGTCTTTGAGGCGCATCACCGCGTCCATGAACCAAGGCTCGCGCGAGTACACAAGAATGGCTGGCAGCGGCTGGCGCACCTTGATGTTGGCCTCGTTGCGGGCAGCGCGCCCGATGGAGACTACTTCCAGCACGGCGGTCATGTCCTGAGATAGGCTCTCGTCAATCTTGGCTGGGTCACTGACAGGGAAATCGGTCAGATGCACGGACTGAGGAGCGGCTGGGTCAACAGACCGCACCAGGTTCTGATACATGGCTTCGGCAAGGAAAGGAATAAACGGAGCCAGCAGCCGGGAGAGCGTCGTCAGGCACTCGTACAAGGTGTGATAGGCCGCGGCTTTGTCGGCATCGCTTTCCGACTTCCAGAAGCGGCGGCGGTTCCTGCGGATGTACCAGTTGGAGAGTTCCTCGACGACAAATCGCTCGATCGCGGTGGATGCCTCGTCCGGGTGATAGCGTTCGAGCCGGTCTCTCACCAAGGCGATAAGCTGGTTCAGCCGTGAGATGATCCAGCGATCCAGCAGGCTGCGCTCCTGGAGCGGGACGCGCTGAGCAGGATCAGTTGGATCAAACTCATCCAAGCGCGCGTAATTCGCGAAAAACGCATAGGAGTTCCACAACGGAAGGATAAATCTGCGGCGCACCTCGTCGCAGACGTTGTAGCCAAAATTGAGGTTATGACTTGGATCGACCGTGACAAAAAGCCAGCGCATGGTATCAACGCCGATGATTTCCGCGGCGTCGTCAAACCAGATCGCATTTCCCTTGCTCTTGTGCATTTCCTCGCCCTTTTCGTCGCGCATCAGGGCGTAGGAGAACACGTTGCGAAACGCTGGGCGGCCGGTGAGTGCCGTGCTCTGAGCGATCATGGAGTAGAACCAGTTGCGGAACTGGCCAGGAAAACTCTCGCTGATCAGATCGGCTGGGTACCACTCTTCCCAATAGGCGCGGTCGTGCCGGTAGTTGAGTGTCGAGAAAGCGATGATGCCAGCATCCAGCCATGGATTGCCGACATCAGCGATGCGGCTGACGGGCTTGCCGCACGTTGGGCAGGCGATCTTGATGGCATCGATCCACGGCCGGTGGGGGGAGTGACCCTCGAATTTGTCCCAGCCTTCAACCGCGCGCTGCTTTAGCTCGACCTCGCTGCCGATCACATCGAACGTGCCGCACTCCTGGCATTCGTAAATGGGAAGCGCTAATCCCCAATAGCGCTTCTTGGAGATCATCCAATCGTCCATGTTGGCGAGCCAGTCCAGTTCGCGCTCCATGCCGAAGGCTGGCACCCAGTTGATCTGGCGCGTGACTTCCATCATGGGACCACGTAGCTCGTCCATGGAGATAAACCATTCATCAACCAGGCGAAACACGAGATCGGTCCCGCAGCGCCAGCAGACTGGATAGCGGTGGCGATAGTGCTCGGCCCGGTAGAGCACTCCCTTTTCCTGAAGATTTCGCATGATGGAGGTTGCGACCTCGTGGACATAAGACCCGGTCAGCCAGTCGAATCCCTGAACATAGACGCCGAACTCGTTGATAGGATCAATAACGGCGAGATCATGCTCTTTGGACAGGGAAAAGTCCTCGCGGCCGCACCCAGGTGCGATATGAACAATGCCCGTTCCTTCAGCCGCGCTGACGTCGTCCCACGGAATGACGCGATGGCGCACGTTCTGCGCGGCAGGTAGCTCATCAAACGGTCCCGTGTAGGTAAGTCCCACAAGCTCTGCGCCGGGTAGCTCAGCAACGATGCGGTAGTCGCCGCGGATCGCGTTGGGGATCGCATCCTTAGCCAAGTACATGATCTGACCGTGCTGCTCCACCTTGGCGTACGTTAGCTCGGGATGCACCGCGGCGGCGACGTTTGCCGCGAGCGTCCATGGCGTTGTCGTCCAGACGAGCAGTGATTCATTGGGACGGTCAACCAGCGGTAGGCGCACAAAGAGGGAGAGGTGCGAGCGCTCCTGGTACCCCTCGGTCACGATCTCGTGCTCGGAGATTCCGGTGCCGCAGCGCGGGCACCAGGGCATAACGTCGTGTCCCTTATAAATCCAGCCACGTTGGTGGCAAACCTTGAGAAAGTGCCAAATCATATAGTTGTTTTCATCGGACATCGTATAGTACGAATTGTCCCAATCCATGAAATAGCCAAGGCGCTTCGATTGCTCAGTCTGGCGCTTTGAGAATTTCCAGACGCGCTCTTTGCAGCGGTTGACGAATTCAGCGATTCCATACGTCTCGATATCCCGCTTGTTCGTAAGGCCAAGTTCCTTTTCAACTTCTACTTCGACCCACAGGCCCTGGCAATCGAAGCCGTTCTGGAAGCGCTGGCGTTTGCCGAGCATGTTGTGATATCGCTGGAAAAGGTCTTTGTACGTGCGGCCCCAGGCGTGATGCACGCCCATGGGATTGTTGGCCGTAATCGGCCCGTCAAAGAAGGAGAAACGATGCGGGGAGGCATCGTTCCGGTGGAGATACTTCTCGACGATGCCCGACCGGTACCACCAGTCGAGTAGTTCGCGTTCCATGGCAGGAAAATCGACCTTCGTTGGCACTTCAGCAAATTGAGCCATGGGCTCACTCCTTCCAAGACAGCGCTGTCGTGTTCCAAACAAAAGACCCGTCCTCACACAGAGGACGGGCGACCCATGTATCGGTGGAGGGTACGCTCCGCGGTACCACCTCGGTTGGTCCGGCCGCAGCGGACCCACTCTCCCACGCCAGCGGCACATGCTCTGGTTGATGGCGCGGTTGTCGCTGTAACGGGCGACAGCCCGGTCGCGTCTACTTGGCGGACGGCCGTTCGGGCGACGGCTCAGGAACGATGTCCGGCGCCGGCGTTGGTGGCCCGGCTCGCACCCACCCGGACTCGCTGGACGACGCACGGCGTCGGCGCGGTTTCCGTCAACGCCTCATCACTCCTTAACTTGTCACCGAGCGTAGCACGCAGTGAAAACGCCGGTCAACCGGATGTCACTGGCAGGGTCGCTTCCCGCCTGATGACTTCCCATACGAGATCGGGGCGGTTTGAAATGATCCCGTCAACACCGTGGTGCTGCACGCGGCGGATCGCGTGGGGCCGGTCAACGGTCCAGGCATAGACCTTGAGACCAGACGCGTGCGCCTGGCGGACGAGCCCGGGTGTGCAGACACGATGCTGGATCATCACGTCGGTTGCCCGGACAAGGCGCGCGGCCTGAATCAGTGGCAGGGGTGTGAGCACTTGCAAGACTTTGGCCGTCATAACCCGTGTCAGGGCATAACGGTGCCCGGTGGCCATGTGGCCGGTGGAAAGGCCGAGGCGGAGATTGGGGTAGGCACGGCGCAGCCGGTGCAGCACGAGGAGGTGCGTGCTGGAGACGATAGCGGTCGAGGCAAGGTCAAAGTCGCGGATCGCTTGAATGACGGCGGGCTCGTAGCCGGGCAGCTTAATGTCCAAGAGTAAGGGAGCCCGCTGAGCAATTAGCTCGATTGCCTCAGGCAGGGTGAGGAATCCCGGCAGAAGCGCACGCAACTGCCGAGTCGAAATCTCATCAATGGGAGTCTTGCGGCCGCTGATGTCCAAGCGCTCGTCATGAACGAGGACCAAATCGCCGTCAGCCGAAAGCTGCACATCGATCTCGATACGATCCACCCCGATCTTGAGCGCCTGCTCGATCGACTCGCGGCTGTTGCCGGGATAGAAATCCCCAGCGCCGCCATGCCCCACGACTTCTACCCGAGCCCCAGCAGCCTGATCGGTCATGGTGCAGAAATCCACTGCTTCACTCGCCGGTAGACCGCCGTCAGCGTGAGGAGGTAGCTCGTTCCGAGCAGATACGAGGCGAGGACATCAGAAAGCCAGTGATGACCGAGGTAAATCCGGCTTGGACCGACGAGGGCGATCATCGTCAGCACGCCTCCAACGATGACGCGGCGCAGCACGGGGAGCTTGACATGGCGGTGCGCAAGAAATGCAAGAAATCCGTAAACGCCGATGTAGTTGATAACATGGCCGCTGGGGAAGCTGCTACCACCGATTCTGGCCTCAGCGACGGTGATATCAGGATGGTTCGGGCGAGGACGGCGCATCACAAATTTGATCGTTCCGGAAATGGCGCTGGTGCCCCAGCCGAGCAGTTGAAACACCGCTTCCAGCCGGCATCCCTTGAGCCATAATGCGAGCGGAAACAGGAGCGGCAGCGTCCGGCTTTGTGGCGGAAATCCTGGCCAGGAGACGAGGTGCATGAGCCGGGCGAACCACGGTGAAGTCTTTCGCTGAAGTGCGAGCGTCACGCGGCGGTCGACCCTGCTGGTCCGGCCTCCACGAACCAGCGCGACAAGCCCAGCGAACGCACACAGCGCAGCAAGCACATAGGCAACGGTAGGGGAGAGCCCATTGCCTTGACCACGTCGTTTTCGATCCAGCATGCGTTGGAGCACCTCAGACGAACACTAATGACTTCCTGGGCAATGCATGCTACGGCGTTCACGGCTAACCTTCAACCAACAAAGGGCGGGAGCAGGTGCCTGCCAAAGACTCGAATGGACATTGAAGCTCGGGCGTCGCATCCTTTGACCGTAGTGCGCGTGAGCCGAGGGCGAATAATGGTGAGTTTGCAGCAGCCGATCGACCGTCAGGCCAGTGCAATTGGCAGCGAGCGATTTCCCCTGTTGCCGGTGGCAGCCGTAGGGTTGATCCTTGTGTTCGTGGCTGCCCCATGGCCGCTTGACCAAAAGGCGCATCTCCTTCTTCACGGACTCTGCGCACAGCGCCCGAGCCACTCGTTTTGGCTTGGCGATCGCGTCCTACCGTTCGATGCTCGCATGACCGGGATCTACAGCGGATTTCTTGGCGCCGGGATTTACCTTGCCATCAGGCACCGCTGGCGTGCGGCGGCGCTGCCATCCTGGACCACGCTCCTGGTTCTGGCAGGGTTTGTCGGGCTGATGGGTGCCGACGGCATCAATTCGTTTCTCGTCGATGCGGGCGCTTGGCACCTCTACACGCCGGACAACCGGCTGCGACTTCTCACTGGCTTGATGACCGGCGTAGTGCTGGCGACCGCGCTCGCGTTTCTCGTCGGCATCACCATATGGCGGCAGCCCTTGCTCTCTCGCCGCGTGGTTGCCTCTCCCTGGGAGCCGTGGCTCATGCTCGGCTGCCAAGCGCCGCTGGCCTTGGCCGTCCTCTCCGGCTCGCCGTGGCTGTATGTGCCGATCACGCTAGCGCTCGTCGTCTCTGCCACGGTAGTGATCTCGCTGCTGGCACTAGTGGTCGTGGTGCTTGTCCGCGACGCGGATCACGCCTTTACGTCCGTCCGCCAACTGCATGGGTACGGCACCGTGGCGCTGCTGGCAGGTGTCCTCGTGATGATGGGGTTTGCCGTGGCGCGCCTGGTCTTGGAGCGCTTGCTCAACGTGCCGCCCTTGACGTAAGGTGCCGCACGCCTCTGTGCTAAACTTGCTGAAGCACAAATGACTTCCTCGCGATCGTCCGGGCTGATTTGCCCCACCACGATCCAATGTGCCGTGCGCGCTCGTGCGCTAGGAAATTTGGTTGTCGCACATGCGAATTATTCGAGACATCGGGCACGTCAAGCGGCAGCGGCGACTCGCCCGGTGGGCAGCGTTCTTCGGGTTTCTTTTACTCGTTGGCACGTTTCCCCTCGTTTTTCTCTGGGGGAGTCAACCCAATCTCGTGCTTGCGAGTTATGTTCTCCTCTTTTCTGGATTCATTCTGTTCAATTTTGGCATGCAGCAGATCGGCAAGTGGAGCAATACACCACGCCATCCACGAGCCGACCTAGCCCTGGATGCAAAGCTGAAAGCGCTGCCGGACAAATACGTCCTCGTTCATTATGCGCGGATCGGCAAGAAAGTTGTTGAGCACCTGCTGATCCATCCAGGCGGCATTCTCGTCATCACGACGCGAGATTACATTGGCAAGGCCGTGGCCCGGCGCAACCGGTGGCGGAAGGCCGGGCTTGGGCTGACCCGCCTGTTTGGTATGAGCGGGCCGCAGCTTGGCAATCCATCGCTGGAAACCGACCAAGCGATCGCCGCGATCGAGCAAGCGCTCGCGGAGGCAAAGCTTGAGGTTGACGTTGATGGGGCGATCGTCTTCCTCAACCCTGCGGTGCAACTCGACGTGGACGATCCAGATTACGCGGTCATGTTGCTGGATCACCTGGAAGGCTATGTCCGGTCGCTGGAGCCGCAGGCCCCAATGTCGGCTGCGGAGCGGGAAGCGCTCGTCGCATTGCTTGGCAAGGGGGAAGAGCTGGAGCAGCCGCAGACGATGCCGACGCGTCGCCCCGTGAAGGTCAAGCGCCGGGTGCCGGAGCGCGTGCGAGGTGATGGCCGTGCAGTGTGAGGGCACGGGTTGGCCGGTGTGGGGACACGACTCGGCCGTGGACGCATTGCGACAAGCCGTCGCCCGCGATCGGGTTCGCCACGCCTATCTTTTCACCGGACCAGAGAGCGTTGGTAAATCAACGCTGGCGAAGATCCTTGCTCAGGCGCTCTTATGTCGCCAACCGCCTCAGCCAGGAACACCCTGCGGCGCTTGCATTGCCTGTCGCAAAGTTGCTCGCGGTGTGCACCCGGATGTCCAGACGTTCAGCCTGGCGAGCCAGGCTGCCGCTGCTGGCACGAAGGGCGCGAAACACACGACGCTGACCATTGATACCGTCCGGGAGATCAGCGCGACTTCTGCCCTCCGGCCCATGGAGGGGCGCTGGCGTATCGTGCTCGTCGACGATGCGGAGATGCTGCAAGATGTCGCGCAGGAAGCCTTCCTAAAGACGTTGGAGGAGCCACCGAGCTTTTTGGTCTTGATTCTCCTTTGTAATGATGCCGAGTTGCTCTTGCCGACAATCCGCTCGCGCTGTCAACTCATCGAATTGCGTCCTGTTCCGCGGGGGACCATCCGCGCCGGGCTGACGCGGTTGGGGTGCGAGGAGGATCTGGCTCGCACCTTGTCCGGCATGGCGGCGGGCGCGCCGGGCTGGGCGATCGCGGCGTGGCGCAATCCGGCGCTCTTTGAGGAGCGGCGGGCAGCCGTGGCGAAGGCGCTGGAATGGATCCGTGGCTCGGGCTATGATCGACTCGTCACTGCGGTGCGTCTCGGCGATGGATTTACCAAACGCCGGGATGAGACGTTCGCGGAGCTTACCACGCTGCTCGGCGTCTGGCGTGATGTGCTCTTGCTCCGGACTCGCCAGCACGAGTACGTGACGGTTATTGAGGTGCATGGCACCGCTGCCGAGCTTATGTCCCGTGTCGATGCGTTACCGATCCAAGATATCCATCGCGCGGTTTGTTCGGTCCAGGCGTGTATCTCCGACCTTGAGAGCAACGTCCGTCCACGTCTGGCAATGGAGGCGATGGTCTTGCAATGGCCGACTCTCTGAGGGTTCCACCGCTCGTTCATGAGCCGGCGGTGAACGGTTCGGTGACTGGCGCGTTGAGCGCCGATCCAGCGGCGATGCCCCAGCCGGTTCGGCCGCCACGGACGATCGATGAGGCGCGGGCTCTGGCGAGGCGGCGATTCAAAGAGCGCTTGGAACGGGGCGAAAAGATCGGCGGGTGTGAATGTCACTCAGCCGACGATCCCATCTTCGGCGCTAGCCAGGGACCAACGGCGCGCGTGGTTGGTATCCGGTTCATTGACTCGGGCAGAACCTATTTCTTTGATCCACGGCATCATCAGTTGGCCGTTGGCGATTGGGTCGTCGTGGAGACGAGCCGTGGCAAAGAAGCTGGACGCGTTGTGCTTGCGCCGCATCACGTGCGCTTGAACATGCTTCAGGGCGATCTCAAGCCGGTGCTGCGCCGTTTGAATCAACACGACGTGGCGAAGATGGATCGCCTAAAGCGGGAAGCCGCCTCAGCGGTTAAGATCTTTCGGCAGAAAATTCGTGAGCATGGCTTGCCGATGAAGCCCATCAGCGCCGAGTACAACTTCGACGGCACGCAGCTCACGCTCAATTTCTCTGCTCCTGAAAAGGTGGACTTCCGGGAATTGGTTCGGGACCTAGCGGCCACATTCCGTTGCCGTGTTGAGCTCCGGCAGGTCGGTCCACGCGATGAGGCGCGCCTGTTGGGAGGTCTTGGTCGCTGCGGGCGCACGCTCTGCTGCGCATCGTGGCTTCCAGTCTTCCCCGAGGTCTCCATGAATATGGCCAAGACCCAAGACTTGCCGCTCAATCCGCAGAAGGTCTCGGGCGTCTGCGGCCGGTTGCTTTGTTGCCTTTCCTATGAAAATGAACAATATAAGCAAATGAAGGCGCTGATGCCACGCCTCGGCCAGCGCCTTGACACGCCTCAGGGTCCGGGATTCGTCGTATCACTGCAACTTCTGAAAGAGCTCGTGACCGTTCGCTTGGACGAGACCGGAGCGGAGGTCGTTTTCCCGTCCGTAGAGCTCGGCTTCGGCCGGCGCGAGCCGGAACCAGTTCCACCGGTGCCGGCTGCGCCCGGCGTCGGAGCAACCGTGGAAGGTGACGAAGAAGCAGGCATCGGGCCGGAAGAGGAAACTGGTGGGATGCAACGCGCAACCAGCAGCAGGCGCCGCCGCCGCCGGCGCAGCCGCCCCCGCAAGAGCGGTGACGCGAGCGGTGCGTGAAGGAAGCGTCCCCGATAGCCGGCAAGTCGAGGACAACACACACGTGAGTGATGCAGCGTGGCTCGGTATCTTGTGATTCACACTCCTGTTGAGGATCCGAACCAGCCAGTCCGGCGCCCAACCGATCTTGTGGGGTTGGCCAAAGTCGCCGGGCACGAGGGCGCTTCGCCCCGGTGGCTACGGGCATGGTCGCCGGATTTGCACGACGACCGGATCTTTACCCTTTGGGATGCCAAAAACGCGGCCGAAATCAAAGCGACGCTGCAACGCTTCGGATTCCTTGACGATACGGAGATTGTGGCGCTCAGGGTGCAGGAATGGGGGCCGGCAGAAGTTCTTGCCGCGGAGCCATCGACCGAGCACGACTGACGGCTCGTCGGAGTTACGAGGCACTTTCCCCGGGTCGCTGCATTCGTCGTGCTGTCAAGAACGTGGCGGCATTTCGTGGTCTCGCAGGCTCATGCCGTGCTCTCGCGATGCTCCCGTGATGAAAGATAATGTCCGTGCGGGCTGTGGTGCCCTGCGACCTGGCCGGGCAGCAGTTTGGCAGAGTGCCGGCGCGCCCGCGAAAGAATCTGGAGCTCGAACATAAGGAAGAGCAGACGGCAATCCAGCGCACCCAAGCGAGAGCGATTGCGAATCATAATAAGAGTTCGGAATCGCAGGGTGGATTGAAGAAAAGCGGAAAGGAAGGGACGTGTCGACAACAGTTGTTGGACAACGTGTGAAGCGGCCGGATGCGCCACGTAAGCTCACTGGAGTCGAGCGATTTACGGGCGATCTGCGATTGCCAGGGATGCTTTTTGCTCGACCGGTGCTGAGCCCCTACGCGCATGCTCGGATCCGAAGCGTGAATGCGGCCGCGGCACTGGCGATCCCAGGTGTTGTGGCGGTGCTCACCGCGGACGACCTGCCGATTCAGCGGGATGCGCAAGGAGCCCCGGTCAAGACCCCGATCGCCTATGGCGAGGCGCTCTACGCCGGACACATCGTCGCCTTGGTCCTGGCGACGTCCGACGCGGCGGCGCAGGACGGGGTGGCCGCGGTTGAGGTGGACTACGAGCCACTGCCGGTTGTGAGCACGATTGATCAGGCGCTTGATCCATCTGCTCCCCTCGCTCGGGTGATGATCGTGGGTGGCACCGATGAAGCGGGCATGCACAACGCCGATGCGGCCGCGGCCACCGGGGATGGACGGGAGTCATTGCCACCGAATGTCTCCAAGTCGATTCACTTCTCTCGGGGAGATGTCGCTGCGGGCTTTGCCGAGGCAGATGCGGTTGTTGATTTGACCTTCACGTCGCTGAGCGTCCACCAAGGCTATCTTGAGACGCAAGCGTGTCTTGTCGACATCAATCCTCTCGGTGACCTCACGGTCTACACCAGCACCCAAGCAGCGTTTTACTGCCGCACGCGCGTGAGTGAGACCGTCGGGCTCCCAATGCACCGGGTGAAGGTCGTGCCGATGCCCGTAGGAGGCGGATTCGGTGGCAAGTTCGTGCTGATCGAGCCGCTCGTTGCGGCTGCGGCAGTCGCTGCCAGGCGCCCCGTCCTGCTTCAATACACGCGGATGGAAGATTTGCTCGCTGGCAATCCGGCGGTGGATTGCCGCATCCAGCTCAAGGTTGGCGCGAAAAAGGATGGCCGGCTGACCGCGCTGCAGTCGCAGGTGGTGTTCGATGCGGGCGCCGGCGGAATGGCGCCGATGGAGATCTCCGCGATCCTCATGGGCGGCTATTACCGGGTCCCGAATCTCGACATTCGTGGATACGAGGTGATCACCAATCGCGTCGGTGGCGGAGCCTACCGGGCTCCTGGAGCGCAGCAGGGGACCTTCGCCATCGAGTCCGTGATGGACGAGCTAGCGCGACAGCTTCGTCTGGATCCGCTCGAATTCCGCATTCAGAACTGCGTCGTCGAGGGAGACCCGCGACCGAATGGCAATCCCTGGCCGCGGATCGGCCTCAAGCAGACACTAGAAGCGCTGCGCGACCACCCACTCTGGAAGAACCGTGAGCAATCGAAGGCGGCTGGCCGGGGCGTTGGTTTAGCATGCGGCGGGTGGCCGGGCGGAATCGAGCCGGCGACGGCAGTGTGCCGGCTGGATCATGACGGCACGCTGACGATCGTCCTCGGCTCAGTGGATCTGACTGGCACGAATACGGCGTTCAGCCAGATCGCCGCGGAAGTCTTTGGCATGGCCGCCGACGACATCCGTGTCGCGACCGCGGACACGGACGCCGCACCGTTCGCTGGCGGCACCGGCGGATCTAAGATCACCTATACCGTAGGTCCCGCGGTGAAGCGAGCAGCCGAAGATGCGCGTCTGCAGATCTTGGCCATCGCAGCGCAGCACCTGGAAGCAGCCGTTGAGGATCTCGAAATTGTGGATGGCCAAGTTCGGGTGAAGGGCGTGCCTTCTTCGGCAGTATCGCTAAAACAAATCGCCTCGATGAGCATGTCCTTTGGCGGCAAATATCCGCCGGTCTATGGGCGTGGTGAATCGGCGATTACCGACACGGCGCCCGGTTTTGCCGTCCACCTGGCGGAAGTCGAGGTGGACGAGGTGACCGGCGAAACGCGTGTGACTCGTTATGTGGCCGCGCAGGATGTCGGCTTTGCTATCAACCCGGCGCTCGTCGAGGGGCAGATCCATGGCGGCGTTGCCCAAGGAATTGGCTGGGCGCTGTACGAGGGCATCGCCGTGGACGATCAAGGGCAGCCGCTCACGGCAACGCTGATGGATTATGCATTGCCGCGGGCACCGATGATTCCTGCAATAGAGACGATTCTCGTTGAAGTGCCGTCGGTGCACGGCGCGTTTGGATCGAAGGGTGTGGGCGAGCCACCGGCGATCCCTGGACCGGCCGCGATCGCGAACGCGATTGCCCATGCGACTGGCGTGCGGGTGACTTCGATCCCGATCAAGCCGGAGACGCTCGCGAAAGCGCTGTGGGAAGCACGGGACTCGTAGGTGATTCCCGTCGCTCAGCGAGCTTCGCGCGAGCCGCCGAGCACTGAGCAGCATCGCAGCCCTGTGCGCACAGGGGAGCAGCACGAACGCGGCGAGACGGTTTCAATCCAAGGCTGATGACCGCCGGCTTGCCTTCCGGCTTCCTGCCGGCGGCCACCGGAAAGGAGACACGTGTCGGATGGCGCTCACAGCCGCCTACGGTGGGGCAAAATGGTCTGAGCGAACGACCAGCATGCGAGACGATCTTCCCCTCTGGTGGGGAGATTGGGGCGTGTCGTCGGAGTGTGGCACGCTTCGCGCGGTGCTGCTCCACCGGCCAGGACCTGAACTCGATGCGATCGAGGACTTTGACGCCGCACAAATGCGATCCGATCTTGACCCGGAACGCGCGCGGGCGCAGCATGATGCGCTGGTTGCCGCGTACCAAGCGCATGGAGTCGCGGTGCATTTCGTCGAGGGCGGGAGACGAGACAAGCCCAACCTCGTGTTTGTGCGTGACCTGATGCTGATGACGCCGGAGGGTGCGATTGTCACCCGTCCGGCGTCAACCGTGCGGGCCGGGGAAGAGCGGTATGTTGCCGAGGCGCTTGCGCGGCTGGGTGTGCCGATTCTGATGACGGTTCACGGCCACGGCACCTTTGAAGGCGCGGATTGCCTGTGGGTCGATGAGGATCTGTGCTTCCTGGCCGAGGGATTGCGCACGAACGCCGAAGGAGCTGATCAGGTCGAGCGGATGTTGCGGGAGATCGGCGTTGCCGAAGTGGTCCGCGTTGGGCTGCCCTACGGTGCCATGCATCTCGATGGTGTCTTGGCTCTGGTTGATCGAGATCTCGCGGTCATCTGGCCGAGGCGCACGCCCTACAAAATCGTGCACACGCTTCGCCGGCGCGGCTTTCGGTTCATCGAAGTTGAGGACGACATCGAAGCGCAAGAGTGCCTCCCGATGAACGTTGTTGCGCTGGCGCCGGGAGTGATCCTGATGCCGGCAGGTGGCGAGCGGCTCCGGCGGCGTTACGAGGAAGCTGGCGTGACCTGTTACACTGTTGACATAAGTGAATTGATCAAAGCCGGAGGCGGAATTCACTGCATGACCGGCTTCCTTAGGCGTGACCCTCTCTGAGGGCTCCAATCGAAGCGCGGCGGGGCATCGGATGTTGCTGGAGCTAACGATCAACGATTTTGCGATCATTGATCAATTGCGCATCCCGTTTGAGCCCGGTCTGAACGTGCTAACAGGAGAAACCGGAGCGGGAAAGTCGATCATCATTGATGCACTCGGGGCGGTGCTCGGGGAGCGCATCGGACCCGATGTCGTCCGGACCGGCAGCCGCCTTGCGCGCATCGAAGCGACGTTCGATGTCTCCGGAATGCTGGACCGGCCAGATATCGCCACGACGTTAAATGAGCTTGGCGTCGAACCTGAAGATGGCGTGCTGATTCTCAGCCGGGAGATGACGTCGAGCGGCCGTTCGACGGCCCGGATCAATGGACGCGCGGCCACGGCGAGCATGCTTGCCCGGGTGGGCGCGCTCCTGGTCGATATCCACGGGCAAAGCGATCACTTATCGCTACTGCGGCCCGCCGCGCATCTTGACCTGCTCGACCGGTATGCAGGTGTGATGCACCAGCGGCAGCAGTTTGCAGAGCTGGTTCGGGAATGGCGCCGGCTGCGGGAGGAGATCACCACTATCATCACCAGCGCCAGGGAGCGTGCCCAGCGCATTGACCTCCTTCAATTCCAAGTCCAAGAGATTCAGGAAGCGCGGCTCCGGCCCGGCGAAGAAGACGACCTCGTTGCGGAGCGAACAATTCTGGCTAACGCGGAGCGACTCGCCAGCGAGGCGGCTGAGGTTTACGACTTGCTGGCCGGAAGTGACGAGGATTTCGGTGGCCGCATGAGCGCGGGCGCATTGCCCGCGCTGCGAAAGTCCGGTGCGCAGCTTGCTCATGCTGGCTCACTTGATGCGAACCTTGCCTCGCTCGCGTCCCGCGTCGAGGAATTGATCTATCTCCTTGAAGACATTGTTGCTGAGGTACGGGACTATCGCGATACGATCGAAGCTGATCCGGTGCGTCTTGAGGCAGTCGAAGAGCGGCTCGACCTGATCAAGCGGCTCAAGCGCAAATATGGCTCAACGGTCGAGGAGATCATCGCCTTCGGTGAGGCAGCGGAGCGCGAGCTGGAGGCGCTGACCGGCAGTGAGACCGACTTGGAATCTCTGCGAGATCAAGAGCGCCAGCTCTTCGAGAAACTGGGGGCGCTCGCCTCGGAGCTGTCTCATGCGCGGCGAGCAGCTGCCGAACGCCTTTCGGCTCAAACAGAAGAGGCGATTGCCGAGCTCAACATGGGACGCGCTCGGTTCGAGGTGGCGATCCGGCACGAGCAACGCACGGATGGGCTGCGGCTGCGCGAGCCAGACGGCCGAGAAAGAATCGTGGCGTTCGACGAAACGGGCGCGGACCGTGTCGAGTTCCTGCTGGCGCCCAATGCGGGCGAAGCACTGAAGCCGCTTGCCAGAGTTGCGTCTGGAGGTGAGATGGCGCGGCTGATGCTTGCGCTTAAGTCAATTCTCTCTGCGGCCGATGAAACGCCCACGCTGGTGTTCGACGAAATTGACGTCGGGGTGGGAGGGCGTTCGGGTCAGGTCGTTGGGGAGAAGCTGTGGGGGTTAACGGACCGCCACCAAGTGCTGGTCATCACGCATCTGCCCCAAATCGCGGCATTCGCCTCAGCGCACTTTCGCATCACGAAAGCTGAAGCAGACGGGAGGACGGTATCCCGCGTCCGGCACATCACCGACGAGGAAAGGATTGATGAGCTGGCAGCCATGCTCGATGGCGAGCCGGTAACGGAGGCGTCCCGCGCCAACGCGCGAGAGATGCTGCGGCGCGTCGAAGGATGGATCGCAGGGGTCCGGTCGCCTGCATTCTCGGGGGTGAGGCGCTCCTAACGTATACTGGCAATCACCGGGAGCGGCGGCACCGCCACTGGCTGAGCCTCGACCCGGATCGCTGGCGGTACACCACAGAGGAGAAGCCAATGCCTGGCATCAATATGAAGATGGTCCAGCAGATGCAAAACCGGATCATGAAGATCCAGGAGGAGCTGGCCAACACGGTGGTCGAGGGGACGGCCGGCGGCGGAGTGGTCACCGTTCGCGTCACCGGTCAACGGGAATTCAAGGGGATTAAGATTGATCCGAGTGCCGTTGATCCGAATGATGTCGAGATGCTTGAGGATCTGATTACCGCCGCCATCAATGACGCGATGGAGAAGGCGAAGGCGCTTGGGGAGGAGAAGCTGGGAGCACTCACTGGCGGCTTGCGGATTCCTGGCTTGATGTGATCAAGGTCTCGGGCTCCGGGTCATGAGTTCCGGTCGCCAGGACCCTATTGTGACCGTTGATGACTATTCGCCGAGGACCACCACTCGATTTCTTTCTTGGCGACATCGTGCGCTTGCGGAAGCCTCACCCGTGTGGGAGCTTCGACTGGACGGTCGTGCGCTTGGGAGCCGACATCGGCCTCCGCTGCCATGGCTGCCAGCGCAAGGTGCTCCTGCCGCGCAGTCAGCTTGAGAAGCGGCTCAAAATGATTCTGTCGAGGGGACCGGGCTACGCGGAGGCACTGGCGTTACAAGAAGCGCTCTCGGCCAGTCCAGGCCAGTCAGCCGGAGAGCCGGACAGCGCGCAGGTGGACCAGCCGTGACCACGCGCCGGCGGCTTTCGGTTCGCCGGTTTGCTCCCTTCTCCGCGAACGCGACGGTGCTTCACGGGGCGCCGCCCGGCTCGGTTCGCTCGGTCTTGCACAATGGACCATTCTTACGTCTCTGGCTCGCCCAAGCGATTTCGCAGACCGCGAACAACATGGTGAATTTCGCACTCCTCCTCCGAGTGCGAACCATAATTGAAATCCATGATATCCACTCGGCCAATACGGCGATTAGCCTGGTCATCCTCGCCTTTTCCTTGCCATCGATTCTGTTCGGCCCGATCGCGGGCGTGGTCGCCGACCGCTTCAATCGACGGCACGTGATGGCCGCGACGAATCTCCTCCGCGCCGTGGCGGTCATCTGCTTCCTGGTCATCCGGCCGGGCTGGCATGTCACAACGATTCTCGCAGCGCACTACGTGGTCACGTTCCTATTCGGCATCGCTGGGCAATTCTTCGCGCCTGCGCAAGGCGCCGCCATTCCGCAGGTTGTGCCCCGCTCCCAACTCATCCACGCGAATGCACTCTTTAATCTGACCTTCACTGGCTCGCAGTTGCTCGGCTTCGCGATGCTGGGACCCGTGCTTGTCAAGCTCATCGGCGTGGACAAGCTGTTTGGCGTGACCGGCGTGCTCTTCCTCATCGCGATGGGATTGGTACTGACGTTACCCGCGATTGGGGATGCCCCAGCCAGGAGGGAACGGGAGCCGGTTCATCCCATGCAGCGGCTGCTTGGCGACGTTCGCGAGGGCCTGGTCGTGATCCTTCAGGATCCGCTGTTGGTTCGGGCGATCGGCTATCTCACGCTCGCGGCAACCACGTTCTTGATGGTCGCCGCGCTTGGACCGAACTTCATGACCCAGGTCATCGGATTGCCTACCGAGGACATTGGGTATGTTGTCGGCCCTGCCGGCATCGGCGTTTTCGCTGGCGCGCTCCTCGTCACCAAGCTTGCCCGTCAGGTCGAGCGGTCGTCGGTCATCGATTGGGCGTTGACGTGCGCTGGGATTGTTCTGCTGCTCTTGGCATTGAGCAAGAGCCTGCTCAATATGGTATGGATCGGTGGAGACGCTCCTTCATCACTGATCACCGTCGTAACGGCCGTCTTAGCTGCTGCCCTTGGCGTCTGCAACGCATTCATTCTTGTGCCAGCGCAGACGATGCTGCAGGAGCGGTCGCCGGAACAGATCCGCGCCCGTGTCTATGCCACGTTCTTTATGATTTCCAACACTTTTTCCTTTATTCCAATCTTCTTTGCCGCGGCATCTGCCGATCTCTTCGGGGTCGTCGAAGTTCTCGTAGTGGTCGCTCTCCTTCTCGCGGCGATTGGGGGCACCAGCGTGCTGCGCAGGAAGCGGGCGGAGCTTGCCCGGTGGGAGGCACTGAGGACGCGCCACCGGCAAGGGCCAGAAACGCTCGCTGCCGACGACCAGTGAATGGACTCCTCCTCCGTGGCCAACGCGACGTTTGTCCGGTTTACGACGATGACCCTCGTTACGGCCGAGCGGACGCGCCGGCACAGCGGTCAGGTTCAGCAATCTTAGGCGGCCCGGCCTGAGTCTCCCATCAGCATTTCCAGGAGCGCCATTCTCACGTAGACCCCATTGTGTGCTTGCCGAAAATAGGCCGCGCGGGGATCGGTATCCACCTCTGGGGCAATCTCGTCAACCCGCGGCAGGGGATGCATCACAATGGCGTGGGGATTGAGACGCTCCATCGCCGCTCGGTCAATGATATAGACGCCGCGAGAAGCTTCGTATTCGCTCAATGTTGGGAACCGCTCGCGTTGGATGCGCGTTTGGTAGACCACATCAACGTCGGGCAGCACCGCCGCCAGGTCCGTCTCGTCGCGGTATCGCACGCCAGCCCGGTCCAGGGCTTCACGCACATCATCACCCATCGGGACAGCGGGCGGGGAGACAAAGATAAGCTCGGTATCCCGTGTCAGGCAAAAGAGGAGTGCTAGCGATCGAACTGCCCGGCCATAGCGGAGATCGCCAACCAGGGCAACGCGCAGCCCGTCGATGCGGCCAAGCTCGTGGCCAATCGTGTACAGATCGAGCAGTGCCTGGGTAGGATGCTCCCCAGGGCCGTCCCCGGCATTGATCACGGGAACCGAGGCGACGCTCGCGGCTCGCCTAGCGGCTCCCTGTTCATAGTGGCGAATGACGATCGCATCGGCGTACCCTGCGACGATGCGTACCGTATCTTCGACAGATTCCCCCTTGATAGCGGATGAGAACTCCCGAGCGTTCTCTGTCGAGATCACTTGCCCACCCAGACGAAGCATCGCGGTTTCAAAGCTGAGGCGTGTGCGCGTGGACGGCTCGTAAAAGATGGTCGCGAGGATCCTCCCGGCCAGAGGGGCTGATCCCCGAGATAGCTGCCGCATGCGATCGGCTCTGGCGAAGAGCCGCTCAAGGTCCTGACGATTGAATTGACTCACTTCTACAATGTGCTGCACCGCTTGTCCTCGCTCCCCATGTCACGTGATCGTGTGACCGCTCGCCGCGCCGTCGCGAAGTATAGTGGGCGGGCGGAATGGGAGCAGCGTGCGAAGGAGTTGCGATCATGGAGGAATTGAGCTCAAGGGTGGCTGTCGTGCCAGGTGGTGTCAATGTCGGCATCCTTCGCGGGGAAGGCGGAACGTGCGTGCTCGTGGACACGGGGTTGAACGACACAAGCGCGCGCAAAGTTCTCCGGGCCGTCCGCGATGAACTCGGAAGTGACGTCGCAGCGATCCTGACGACACACGCCCACGCGGATCATTTCGGCGGCAATGCCTGGATCGTGAAGCGCACGGGCGCGCGCGTCTACGCGCCGGCGCTTGACGAAGCTTGGCTGCGCTATCCGCTCTTGCAGCCGATTTGCCTCTTCGCGGGAGCCGATCCGCCGGAGTCGTTGCGCGGTGGCTTCTTGCTTGCGGAGCCGAGTCCCGTGGATGTGATTGTCTCTGCGGGATCTTTAACGGTGGAGGGTATTCAGATTGAGGTGATTTCCCTGGCGGGCCACTCCCCTAACCAGGTTGGCTATCTGGTCGACGGCGTGTTCTTTTGCGCCGACGTGGTGTTGCCGGAGACGGTGTTGGAGAAGTACCGCATCCCGTACCTGTTCTCAGTGACGGCGCATCTTGCCTCCCTTGACCGGGCCGCGTCAGTTTCCTGCACGGTCGCCGTTCCCGGACATGGCCCGCGGGTGGCGTCGCTCGAAGGATTGATTGCTCGGAACCGCGAGCGGATCGCCGACGTTACCAGAGCGATTCTGGAATACTGCGCGGACCGGCCACACACCGCCGAGTCGATCCTGAGTCACTTGCTCCGCTTGTATGGCGCGCACGCCAACGATGCCCAATCGTTCTACCTGTTGCACCCGACCGTGTTCGCCTTCCTCGCGCATCTTGAGAGGACCGGAAGCATGCGGCACACCATTGAGGGTGGCGAGTCCTTGTGGCGTGCATGCTAGCTCGGGGGTGGTCGGCGCCAGCACAATGGTTCAGATCACCGCGCGTTTGTGCTGAAAAGCCTCCTCAAGGGGGCCGGATGTAACGCGCGAGTAGCTACGTCGAGCTTGCAGCAACCTTGCCCGGGCCCGGGCAGTGCATCATCTCCAGGTGCTTTTGAGATCCGGTAGGCGGCGAGGCTAGCCGGTCGATGCAGTAGCGAGAGTGGGACGCTCAGTCGGTATCTTGGGGGTGCCAAGATCCTCGATCACCAGCGCGGCGACGCGATTGCCAAGACGAACGCTGTAGTTGGTGCCACGGTCCTCAGGGTAGATCTGGCTCGTGTTCGCCAGATACAGCCGTGCCAGAGGTGTGCGATGGTCCGGGATGCGCTCGCTGTAGTTCAGCGTCACAATCGGCTGGGCGGCACGCTCGCGGAACACCCACCAGCGCTCGATCCAGCTACGGTCGAATGCCGAGTTGATCCGCTGAAGGTAGGGAATATACGTTGCGACAAGCTCATCCTCGGGCATGGTGAAATAGGGATGGTCCGGCTCTAGGTATTTACTGAGATAAATATAATGCTTTCCGCCATACTCGGAGGGCGGCATGAAGTTCGTATGCTCGATGATGCCGGTGAATGGCATGTCCCGGTCGGCGATGTTCAGCCAGTAGATATTAGAGAGCGGCCGGGACATCTCCAGCAGGACGATGGCGGCCGCTTCGTAGGTCAAGCCCAGGAGCTTTTGACGGTACGCCTCAGGGAGATCTGGCACGAGCCGGGCGAAGATAGGTGACGGTGTTGTCACCACCACAGCATCGCACTGGACGGAAGCTGTCCCATCGTCGAAGGTGACATCCCATCTCCCATCTGGAAACTGGTGAAGGCGTGAGGGACCCCGGCCAACAACGATGTCCGTCCCGGAGCGTTGAGCAGCGCGGGCGAGGGCATCAATCAGCACATTGAAGCTGCCGCGAATGTAACCCAGCTTCTCCTGGTCGAGCGGCGAGCGGCGCGACGTGGTGCGAAGCCAGATCTTGCCCCAGAACCAAACCATCGCGATTTGGTCGTGGTATCGCCCAAATTTCGCCTCCAATTGCGCGCCCCACGTGCGCTCGTAGGCGCGCGAGCCGACCGCCCGGCGCAGCCACTCTTCCGCAGTTACCTTCTCGAATTTCTTCCAATCGCGTACCCGCTGCAGATAGGCTGTTACCAGTCCAAGCCGGATGCGGTCGTGGAGCGGGATGATGTCAAGCTTCAAGAGATCACGGGCACCGTTGAGCGGGTAGATCTTCCCGTTGGCGAAGTAGCCAACATTGGAAGGCAGCCAAAGGAGATGGTCGGCGATGCCGAGTTCCTCGATGAGCGATACGATTTCGCGATCACTTTGGAAGAGGTGATGGTAGAAGAATTCAAGGTTGCCGCCAGTAACGGGAAATGCCGCTGCCTGTCCCCCGAGCCGTGATCCGCGCTCCCACAGCGTGACGCGATAGCCAGCCTTTGCCAGCCGGTATGCGGCGGTGAGGCCAGCAATGCCGCCACCAACAATTCCGACGTGTTGACGCGTGTCGTGCTCACGGTTACTCACGTTGATTACCCCATCGCACACCAAATGCCAACGGGCGAACCGTACCAGGTTCGCCCGCTGCATCGCCAGGTCTGATGCTAGGACTCGCGTCATGCCTTTCGCCGGGCACGTGGCTCAGGCGACGACAGTCGTGCTCCTCGTCGCTAGATGAACAACGGAGAGAGCACCAAGGTGATGGTCGCCAGCAATTTGATCAAAACGTGGAGCGAAGGCCCTGCCGTATCCTTGAACAGGTCGCCGACAGTGTCGCCAACGACCGCAGCGGCGTGCGCTTCTGATCCCTTGCCAAGCACCTGACCCTTGTCGTCCTTGAGAAGACCAGCCTCAATGAACTTCTTCGCGTTGTCCCAGGCGCCACCACCATTGTTGAGGAACAGCGCCATCAGCACGCCGGCAATGGTGCCGATCATCAGCATGCCGGCCGCCGCGACCCACCCGAGGATGAGACCAACCAGTACCGGGACGATCACTGCCAAGCCACCAGGCAGGCGCATCTCGCGCAAGCTGCTGCGCACCGAGATATCAACACAGCGCGCATAGTCCGGCTTTTGCGTGCCAGCCATGATGCCTGGCATCTCCCGGAACTGGCGTCGGACCTCCTCGATCATGCCGCCCGCCGCCCGGCCGACTGCACGGATGGCGAACGACGCGAAGACAAAGACGAGCATCGCGCCGATGAGACCGCCAACGAAGACGCGCGGCTCGGTGAGGCTGACCTTGGTCACGAGTTGATCGTCCGTGAGACCGCCGAATCGCTTGACCTCATCGAGAAACGCCGAGAAGAGGAGGAACGCGGCGAGCGAAGCGGTGCCGACGGCATAGCCCTTGGTCAGCGCCTTGGTCGTGTTGCCCGCCGAGTCAAGCCGGTCGGTTACCTCCCGGACTTCCTCAGGCTGATTGCTCATCTCGACAATGCCGCCCGCGTTATCGGTAATTGGTCCGAAGGTGTCCATCGCCAGAATGTAAGCGGCAGACATGAGCATGCCCATCGTCGCGACAGCGGTGCCAAAGATGCCGCCGGAGACGCCAACCTCGCCAGGGAAGTCCACGGATTTGCCAAGCGCGTAGGAGGTCATGATCGCCGCGCCGATGACAACGGCCGGCATCCCGGTCGTTTCCATCCCGACGGAGAGGCCTGAGATGATGTTGGTGGCATACCCGCGCTTGGATTGCTCGGCGATCTCACGGACAGGCCGGTAGGTGCCCGACGTGTAGTACTGCGTGATGTACACGAAGGCGAAGGACGTGATGATCCCGATCACGCCGCACAGCGCAAACTGAAACCAGCCGTCATCGAGCATCCAAGCGCTGACGCCAAAGAGGGAGATGACGGCGAGCGCCGCGGTGACGTAAAAGCCCCGATTGAGGATCGACATCGGCTCACCGGGATTGGGCGAGGGGCGAACGGCGAGCACGCCGATCAGCGAGCACAGCAGCCCGAAGGCGCCGATGACGAGCGGAAAGAAGATCCAGGCGACAGCGTTGTCGTTGGTGTCCGGGTTGGATGCCTTGTACAGCGCGACGCCGAGCACCATTGCTCCAATGAACTCGGCGGCAGAAGACTCAAAGAGGTCGGCTCCGCGGCCGGCGCAGTCACCAACGTTGTCGCCAACCAAATCGGCAACCACCGCCGGGTTGCGCGGATCATCCTCCGGGATGCCTGCTTCCACCTTGCCGACGAGGTCGGCGCCGACATCAGCGGCCTTGGTGTAAATCCCTCCGCCAAGCTGGGCGAATAGGGCGACAAAGCTCGCGCCAAAAGCGAAGCCCACAATCCAGAAGGGAGTCTCCGCCACGGCGGGTTGTGTGCCCTCGGCGAAGTTGTAGACGATCAGATACACCAGCCCAACGCCGAGGAGGGCGAGAGCGACCACGAGGAAGCCCGATACCGCGCCTCCACGCAACGCGACGGTGAGCGCTTCGCCCAAATTCTTTCGGGCGCCTGCCGCGGTGCGCAGGTTGCTCCGCACGGCAACGTACATGCCGATGTACCCAGAGAGGCCCGAGAGCGTTGCGCCGGCAAGAAAGGCGATGCCGGTAATCAGGCCGCGCTCAAGCTCATGTTCCTTTTCGAAGATTGCGACGAGCGCGCCGATCACTACCGCGACGACGATGGCCAGAAGGGCGATGGTACGGTACTGGCGGCCGAGATAGGCGCGCGCACCCTCGAAGATTCGGCCGGCGATGTCCTGCATTTCCGGTGTTCCGGCGTCTCGCCGCATGACGTCTCGCGCTAGCCAAGCCGCGAAGGCTACCGCGAGCAGGCCAAAAACGAAGACCGGTAGCATGTAGAGGACTTTTTCGTCCATTCCCCCTCCTTGACCGTCCTCTCCTCCTGGGTGCGGCGACCGGAACGTCCGCACAGTCCAACGGCCCGGCCGGTGGCGCGATCGCCTTGCCGGGCACCTTCCCGTTGAGCGCCTCGGGAGTGCTGCTGTACACGCGTGCGCGTGGCGAGCGACCTGCACTCACCACGCGCGGGAACAAAGTCTACCATCAAAACAAACAACGAACAGGGAGTGGCCTGCCGCGAGACCACGGGCGCAACGCGGCACGCCAAGCGCGGGGCCAGGGCGGAAATGCTTGAGCCTTAGCGAGTGGGAGCCAGGGCTGGCCCGGCGCCGCGCCCGGTCAAGCGACGGAAGAGGCGCTGAATTTCGCCATTCTCCCACGACACCAGCAACTGGCTGGCGTTGAAAATCGAAGAATAGGTGCCGCTGATGACGCCGATCAGCAATGCAAGCACAAACGTCTTCGTCGACTCGCCGCCGAAGAGGTAGAGCGCGAGCAGTGTGAAGACCACGGTCATCGACGTATTGAGCGAGCGGACCAGCGTCTGCGCGAGGCTATAGTCCACGACGGCCTCGAAGGTTGGAGCGGCTCGCTTGGCGAGATTCTCGCGAATCCGGTCGAAGACCACAATCGTGTCGTGCACGGAAAAGCCGATCACCGTCAGCAGCGCGGTGACGAACAACGCATCGATCTCGATACCAGCAAACTCGCCCAAGATCGAGAAAATTCCGAGGACAACAAAGACATCATGAAGCATCGCCACCAGGGCACAGATGCCGTACAAGACGGGATTCTGCGTGTTGCGGAACGCAAAGGCGATGTACGCCAGAATGCCGAGGGACGCCAGGCTTACCGCGATGATGGCGCGCCGGCTGATTTCATTTCCGACCGACGCCCCGACGGAGACCATCTCCAATTCCTTGAAGTTCCCAATGCGCTGGCGAAATGCGTCTTCGATTGCTCGCTTTTCTTGTGAGCCTGGTTGAAGCTCCTTCATGTTGATGATCGCAACGTTGTTCCGGCCACCTTCGCTGGACAATTGCACGACAGAGCCCGAGTAGCCATGCTCGTCCAGGACAGCTCGGATCTCCTCAGTCTGGAGCGTTCGGTCAAATTTGAGAATCCAGTTCGTTCCGCCCGTGAAATCGATGCCGAGTTTCAACCCAAAGAGGATGAGCGAGACTATGCCCGGAATGATGACGAGCAACGAGAGCGTGTACCACAGCTTCCGGCGGCTTGCGAGATGTTCCATCACGTATGCCTCAGTCTAAGGAGCCACGAGCGACTGCATCGCGTTCCACGGGATCGCCATAACCACTGCGTTAGTCGGCAGGCGCGGGAGTAGAAATCGGCTCGTCGCCGACGGCGAACCACCAGCGGCGGCTCGCGGCGCCCGTTCCCACGAGCAAACGCAGGAACGTGCGTGTCACGGTAATTGCGCTGAACATGCTGACCGCAACTCCGACAAAGAGCGTCAGCGCAAACCCGGTAATAATGCTTGCGCCCGTATAGCGACCAAACCAGTACAAAATGGCTGCCGTGATCATCGAGGAGATATTCGAGTCGCGAATCGAAGGCCAGGCATGGTCAAAACCGGCTTCGATCGCACTGGAGAGGGTCCGGCCTGTGCGAAGCTCTTCCTTCATCCGGGCAAAGATGAGCACATTCGCATCAACCGCCATGCCGATCGACAGGATGAATCCAGCGATGCCCGCCAGTGTTAGGGTGACCGGGATGAGCTTGAACAGGGCAAAGGTGAGCGTGGTGTAGATCAGGAGCGCGAGCACGGACAATATTCCCGGAAGACGGTAATAGAAGATCATGAACAAGGCAACAGTGCCAAGACCGACTGCGCCGGCAATCAAGCTCTTATCAATTGAGTCCTGACCAAGTGTCGGTCCGACGGTGCGGCTTTGCACGACCGCAAGCGGCACGGCCAGTGCGCCTGCCTTGAGCTGAACGACAAGATCCTGCACTTCGTTGGCGGGCACACCCTCAATGATCCCTTCGTTGCTGATCGCGGCCCGGATGACTGGCGAGGAAATCACGCGCTTGTCGATGACGATCGACATGGGGCGGCCGATATTCTGGCTGGTGAAATCGTAGAATTTCGTGGCGGCACTCCCTTTCAGGCGAAACGCTACCACTGGTTGCCCGACCTGGTTGTAGCTGACAAAGGCGTCCTCCAGATCGTCGCCGCTGATGATCGTGGTGTAGACGGGGCCTGAGGCTGCTGGCGTAGCAACTGGTGTAGCCTCTGGTGTCGCCTCAGGACTGGCCACTGGCGAGCCTTCGGCAACCGGCGTCGCTGGGGGAGTTTCCGCAGCGGTCGCATCCGTTGCGGGGCCGAGCGTCGTGTTGACCAGGGTTCCTTCCGGCAGAAACTGCCCCTGCGTGTCAATGATTTCGAGGAGCGCGGTGCGCTGGAGGACGCGAACCGCGCGCTCCGCGCCAAGGCCGGGCAGCTCACAGTCCTTCGCATCGCCATCTTCAAGGCAGTCCAGCGTGCCATTGCCGTTGGCGTCTTCGAGTTTGGCTTCCGGAATGCCGTCGCCGTTAGTGTCGAGCTGGAGGTCTTCGGGCCGGCAGTCAGATGGGTTGTTGTCTTCGACGCAATCGGGAATATCGTTGACGCCAGGCAATTCGACCATAATCTGGTTGTTGCCGCGGGTGCGGATGACCGGCTCACTGACGCCCAGCCCGTTGACCCGCCGCTCTATGGCGTCGCGTGTGCCGTTGAGCACGTCCTTGGTGACGGTTTTCCCTGCTGGCGGCCTCGCCTCCAACAGAACCTGCACACCACCTTGCAGGTCAAGCCCCTCGTGGACGCGAACGTTCTTCTTGATGCCAGCGACATCAAGCGTGTCGCCGGGGAGATCGATCCAGCCGGCCACAGTAGTCAGCAGGATGATCAGGATGAGCATGTGCCAGGGCCGAACGCGCACGCTTGCTGCTCCCAGGTGCTGCCCGCGCTCCATGACAACTGCGAGCACGAGCGGGAATGAGTGTCAGTCTTGAGTCACCCGCCTGCCAGGCGGCTAACTGGGCCGCAGTATAGGGCTGCCCGAGAGAGCGGGTCAAACAGCGTGCCTGGGTTCGGAGTCCAAGTCAACGCGCGTTGGGCAGGAATCATCGGGTATGTTGAGCGGCGGATCACCCGATGAACTGGCCACCGTATGCCGTAGCTCGGGCGACATAGCTTGCCACATCCTGGCTATCAACGGGTTGCATGCGCTTCTGGCTGGTTGGTGGAGCGGAACGTCTAGCATCATGTGGCCAATTAGCGGCGCGCGCCACCTTTGCGTTGAGCGCATGGGTCTCGTTTGGTGTCAGAAACGGTGAGCCGCTGCCAGACGTTAGAGCCAAACGAGTTGCCGCGGGTAAGAGCCCGATGCTAGGGTTTGGGTGACTCCGCGCTGGGTCATCCCCGCACCGAGACAGTTGGGAAGGACGAGGTTCGCTGCCATGGTCAGGAGGCTTGGGGTGCGCTGGCTGGTGCGCCAGTGGATGGTACTCGCGTTAATTCTCTTCATCTCCGGGGGAGTGGCGGGACTTGCCGCGCCGCAAGCGACAACCGCCGAAGGAGAGATCAAGTCCCTGACGCTGATCGTCGGGGGCCTGGATACCCGGCAACCTGGTGAGCCGGAGAATTCGGACGTGTTGATGCTGGCGCGCGTGGATCTGGAGAGCCGTACGGTTCGCGTGGTCAGCATTCCCCGAGATCTCTATGTCGAGATCCCAGGTTTCGGCTACGACAAGATCACCCGGGCATACGATTTTGGCTCCAAGGCTGATGGTGGGCAGTTCAAGGGGGGTGCCGCCGCGATGCGCGCCACCATCGAGGCGAACTTCGGCATCGAGGTTGATGGGGTCGTGCTCACCACCTTCGACGGGTTCGTCGAGATTGTCGATGCGTTGGGTGGTGTCGACGTCGTCAACCCGTACGATCTCTACGATGCCGAGTACCCAACCTTTGATTACGGAACCAAGGAGATCTTCTACCCCGCGGGGCCGCTTCACCTGAACGGAGAGCAAGCGTTGGAGTTCGTCCGAACGCGGCACCAAGACGGCGATGATGGACGGATCATGCGGCAACAGTTGGTTATCCGGGCATTGCTGGAGCGCGCCCGAGATCCGAAGATCGCCGGGCGGCTTCCCGATCTGATCAAGAAGCATCGGAAGGCGGTTCGCACCGACTTGAGCCGGGCGGAGCAGTTGGCACTGGCGTTAGCGGCACCAAGCTTCACGCAGGACGATGTGGTCTTCACCACCCTTAATGGCCTGATCTATCCTGATACCGCGCCGAACGGCATGTGGATCTACTCCGGCGATTGGTCCCAATTGCCAGGCTTTGTGCAGGGGTTTTTGAACGGCTCCGCCTAAGCCGCTTCAGGGCTCGCTCACAAGCCAGTAGAATAGAGGGAACCAAGGTGGGGACCGCGTGATGGCTGATCGCGTGGTGACCCGTTCCGCTGTCGCCAGGCGCGCCCGCGCATTGGCGGCGCGATGGGAGCATGGCAAACATGGTGGAGCGAGCATGACCGCCTCGTCGACGCGACACGAACGACGCAGCATCGAGCAGGACGCCGCGCAGCAGGCGAGAGCGATGGGGATCAATCCCCTCGACTACCTGCGCTCGCGCGGCTATGTCTACGACGTCACCGACGAGGAGGGGCTCCGCCGCGCGTTCGCGAGCGGCACGGTGACGGCATATGTCGGCTTTGATCCGACCGCGCCGTCCCTGCACGTCGGGCACCTGCTCAGCATCATGATGCTGGCATCGTTACAGCGGTTTGGCCACCGGCCGATCGCCTTGGCCGGAGGCGGGACGGCGCTCGTGGGCGATCCTTCTGGCAAGACCGCAACCCGAGCCGTGCTCTCCGAAGAGACGATCCAAGCCAATCTTCGTGCGATCCTGCCGCAGTTCGATCGCTACCTAGACTTTGCCGGCGGGCGCTTCGGCGAAAACCCTCCGGCGCTCTTGATGAACAATGCCGACTGGCTTCTGCCCTTGCGCTACATCCCGTTTCTTCGGGACATTGGCCGGTATTTCTCGGTCAACGAGATGCTGACCGCGGAGACGTATCGTCAGCGGCTTGATGCTGGGATTGGCCTCAATTTCGTGGAGTTCAACTACCGCATCGTCCAGGCGTATGACTTTCTCCATCTCTATCGCACCACCGGCTGCCGCCTGCAGATGGGGGGCTCCGACCAGTGGGGCAATATCGTCGCGGGCGTCGACTTGATCCGCCGGGCCGATGGTGGTGAGGCGTTCGGTCTGGTCTGCCCGTTGCTGACGACCGCAAGTGGGCAAAAGATGGGGAAGACCGAGGCCGGTGCGGTCTGGCTCGACCCGGCCCTGACCAGCCCCTATGACTACTACCAGTACTGGATCAATGTTGATGACACGGATGTCGGCCGCTTCTTGCGGCTGTACACGTTCCTGCCCGAGGAGCGGATCGCGGAACTGACCGCCATCAGCGGCGCGGCGCTCCGCGAAGCAAAGCGCGTCTTAGCCTACGAGACGACGAAGCTCACGCACGGGGAAGACGCGGCGCGAGAGGCGGATGCCGCCGCACGTGCCTTATTCTCACGGCATGTCGATGTCGCGGCCGATGTACTGGTTGTGGAGATGCCGACGGTCGAGATTCCGGCAGCCGAACTCGCTGCCGGGCTCAGCGTTGCCGACGTCTTTGTGCGGGCTGGCCTGTGCGCTTCAAAGAGCGAGGCCCGGCGACTGGCCGCCCAGGGCGGCCTCTCGATCGATGGCATCCGGATTGAGGACGCCGATCGCCCATTTTCCCCTGGGGGAGAGGTCGCGCTGCTTCGCGTCGGTAAGAAGCGCTACAAGCGCCT
>JBHOQQ010000044.1:0-38267 GCA_042408955.1 Thermomicrobiales bacterium | reverse complement strand
GCTCGCCATGCGACTCAACAACAAAGGAATCGCCGTTGCGGATCACGTCGCGGAGCACCTTGCCAAATTGCCGGCGGGTCTCCCAAGCGCTCAGTGTCTTGACCATCCCTACCTCATCCCGTGGTCCCGCCAATCCACTTTGGCGACCGCGCAGCTAGCGTAATTATCGCTATTCGCGCGGTGGCCGCCAACTTTGGCCATTGTCCATGCTGTCGTTACTCAATGAAAGGGTGCCGTCACAGTTTCGCGGGCCGATGCACTCAGGTGCACCCTGTCACCGGGCCCGGGTTGCCCGAAGCTCGCTGCTGGCTACTGGCAGACCCATTCGTTGCGGCGTCCGACAGACCACATCCAACCAGCGGCATTCGCGTTCGCCACCGGGTCGAAGATGTCTTCATTCGCGTATGGAGTCGATGCCCATGTGCTGCGCAGGAATTGGAAGAGCCCACTAGCGTAGTACGGCGCTGGCCCAACCGCGCGCGGATTGAGTCCGGATTCACAGCGCGCGACTCGCAGCATGTCCTCGCGCGATTGACCATAGCGGTCGGCTGCGGCGTAGATGATGGCGATAATCTCGTCTTGCGACCAGCCGTCTGAGCCGTCCACGCCTCCGGAATCACCAGAGGAGCCACCCGATCGCAAATAGTCGCCGTAGGCCCAGCCCCGTTGCCCGTTGTAGATGACGCCCAGAAATCCGTTCTGCTGATCTCCGGTGAGCTCCACTGAGGCACCCGCGGGCATGACGAGCAGCACCCGGTCGGCAGTGCTCGGGCCGGCGCGAAGATTGAGTGCAGTCGTGGTCGTGGCGGATCCGCCACCGCTGCCGGTCGGTAGGGATGACGAGGGCTGTTCCGCCGCTCTCGTGCTGGTATCGAGATACCGCGCCGCGGCCCAGCCGGAGGTGCCCTGGTAGATCACGCCCAAGAAGCCGTTGGAGCTCTCGCCGGTGAGCTGCACACGGGCTCCATCTGGCATAACGAGGATCACCGCGTAGGTGGTGCCGGGACCAGCGCGCAAATTCAGCGCACCGTTGATCACCGTAGCGTTACCGCTCCCGCCCCCACTGGTCGGACTTCCGCCGTCGAAATCGAGATAGTCGCCATGTGCCCAACCCGGCCGGCCGTTATAGACGACCTTATAGTAGCCGCGGCGCGGGCCGCCAATGATTTCCACCCAAGCGCCAGGCGGCATGACCAAGCGGATGCGCTGATCCTGGCGTGGTCCGGCGCGCAGGTTGAGATAGGTGGTTGTAACGGCTCCGGCAGCGCGCGCCGGGCGGGAGCCCAGCATAGGCAAAACGAGTCCGGCAGCAAGCACGATGATCGTCACGAGGCGCAGAGTGCCCCCACGGGGATGTGCGGTCGGCACGACTGGTCGCTCCTTTCCCGCGCCCGGCGATGCGGGTGAGGCCCGGCGAAACGTGGCTAGCGGCGCGAAGATCTGGCCACCAGCGTGCCCGGCAACGGGATGGCGGCGATCGCGTCGGACGCGGATCGCGGCATTCGATTGAGGAACAGTTCTGCGCCGGATTCCCCCGGCATGTTGGCGTCCAAGCGCTGTCCCTCATCAGCGATTGGACGAGCCGGATCGCGACACGCGCAGCAAGGCGGTTCCAGCCTTCCGACCCGCTGCATCCCAACCCGGCGATGGCTCGCGTTATCGCACAGGGTGGGACACGTTGTCAACGGGGTGCCACGGGGAAGCAGGAGCTTGTCACCGAAAGGGAGAAGCGGTACGCAGCCAGGCGCTGGTGACGGCGCCGTGCCGGCCGGGAGAAGGTCCTGATGCCCACTCTTGCCCGCACGGCCGCATCCACCTCGCTGGCACCAACCTCGGGTGAAACGACCCTGGATCGCCTGGTGCCCGGTTTGCGATGAGGAAGGGTTCAGTCTATAATGCGACGTGAGCGCGCCCGTAGCTCAGGGGATAGAGCGTTTGCCTCCGGAGCAAAAGGTCGCAGGTTCGAATCCTGCCGGGCGTACCGAATGTGAGCCGATGTTCCCCTGCACAAGAGATTCCTCGTATCGCCAAGGGTATGCGTTGGCATTGATGAAACCGAATTGGCGCGAGGAGCGTTGACACCGGTAGAACGCTTGACGGGGCGTGGTATGCTGTACGTACCGCCGGACCCCGCGTACGGACACCCCGCGCCGTGGGAAGGGATCCGTCAATGTCATCACGTACACGAGGCTTTGCCGCCCAGGGGGTCAGTGGAAGGCCTGTGGCGTTGATGGCCGGATATCCGACCGTTCATCCGGAACTGCGTGATTGATGCGCAGATCGTCATTCCTCGGAGGAGGGGGACCGACAATGGTGTTCCGTCGCGACAGCAAGGCGGGGGACTCGTTCCAGCGCCAGATCAGAGCCTTGCGCCAGCAGCTTGGGGGGGAAGCGCCGGCCGAAGAGCGCCGGGACGAGCCAGAGGCCGAGCGGCAGACGGCTGAGCGGTCGCCCGGCTTCGAGAACTTCGGACGCTCTTCGACCTCCGGCACAGACTTCGGTGGCCGGGGGTTCGGCTTCAGCGCATATGACGCCGAGGCGCAGGGAACTACCCCGGCCGGCGAGGAGCCTGGCGCTCCGGAATCTCTGGCCATTCCACCAATTGATTCCGATACCACGGTGATCGCCCGAAATGCGACGTGGAAGGGCGAGCTGTCCTCAGAAGGAGCAGTGCACATCCACGGGCATTTGGAGGGAACGGTTCGGGCTCGCACCGATATCTTTGTCGCAGAAGAAGCCGAAGTTGATGCCACGCTGACGGCCGAGCGGGTGGTCGTGGCGGGCATCGTCAAAGGGAGCATTCGGTCGGGGGCCCGCTTTGAGGCGTTGCCGACCGGCCGGATTACAGGAGATGTGCAAACTCCCACGATTGTGGTCCATGAAGGGGCCATCATTAACGGCCAATTTCGTATGGGTGTGGCAGAAGCGGCGGAGAGTGCGGAGGCCACCAAGCCGGCATCAGTCATTCAACGTCGACAGGCCCGAGGGACAGCGTGACCAGCTCGCTTGGGTAGCCGAGTTCTGGGGCCAGAGGCGCGCACATGCCATTCCGCGCGGCGCTGTTCCTAGTCTCGGCTGCGCCAACCGCGATTGACGGTCACGGCGAGGGGGGAATGAGGTATGTCAGTTCGCACTGCTGATGCAGGGTATATGGCTCAAATGACGCCCGCTCAAGAAGCGGACGATGTGCCGGTGGACGACTCCTATAGCGTCATCGACCGGCATTCGAATTTTGATGGCACATTTCGATCGAGCCGAGACCTGCGCATCGAAGGCGAGGTCAAAGGAACCATCGAGTGTCAGGGGACGCTCTTTGTGGCCGAGGGCGCGACCGTGTCTGCCAAGGTCGAAGCGGAGAACATCACGGTCGCGGGCGATCTCAACGGGGAGGTGCGTTGCCTAGGCCGGCTTCAGATCATGCCGAGTGGCCAGGTGCGGGGCAAGGTCACCACGGGCACGCTCGTCATCAACGAGGGAGCGTACTACGAAGGGCAACTGGAGATGATCCCGCCAGAGCAACGGAACCAGCGCGTGGCAGGTCCGGCGCCGCGGGTGTTGCCCCCAAAGCCTGTGACCCCACCGGTGACGCTCCAGTCACCTGCTGGTGAAGCGGCGGCTCCTGCTGCCGGATCGCCCTCATCTTCGTCAGGATCGAGTGCTGCGAGCACCTTCATTCGCCGCCTGGGTGGACCAGAAACGCCCTGGGAATCGAAGTCAGAGGAACCAGCGGAAGCCTCACCTGGTGAGCCGGAGAAATCGTAGCGGCAAGGAGCGCGTCTGGCCGAGTGATCGCGGCTCCAGCCCGTGCGCCGGAAGAGAAAGGCGAAAGCGGGTGACTGCGAAGGGAGCTTTTGCAGCATAGCTCCGTGCTATACTCAGTCGGCTACGAAGGCGCGGATCGTCACGCGATGGTGCGATGATCCACCGGGCAAGGGCGCGAGGCACCGTCTGGTGGTCAGAAGCGGGAGGCGATCCCCTGACATGGCCAGGGCCTCGCGGAGCGGCGCGGGCAGGGGCTCCAGGGCATGCCGGATCGCAAGTGCCAGACATGCAAGCACTATGAGCCATCACCCATCCGGCGAAAGGGATGGTGCCGTAATCCCCGGCTGTATTCTCCGCAGCAGAGTCATCTGGTTGACCAGGATGATCTGGATTGCGGTCACCGGCTGGGGAACTACTGGGAGCCAGCGGATCCTGCCGAACCGGCGGGCGGCGACCAGACCTCATCGGATGACATTGGCTCGCCCCTGCTTCCCGATCTCCCTGAGACAAGGGAACCTGCCCTGGCCGTTGTTGGTAACGGTGCCGCACCTGGAATGAAACCAGAGCGGCAACCGGTGCGTTTGAATGCCGTGGCGTCCGAACGCGTGGCGACCGGCGCCGAGTCATCGACCCTCGCGTGGTCGGCCGGAGGCTCAAGCGTGAGCAGTAGTTCAAGTGGATCCATCGGCGGAGGGCCGGCTGGTTCGGGCAGCCGAACGTCTGGCGGTAGCGCGAGTAGCGGCTTCGGCGGCTCAACACCACCTGGGTCGGTTCCACCACGGCGTGGTGGCGGTCCCCCTCCAGGACAGGAGCGGACGGTGAGTTATCAACCGGAAGAGCGGTACTGGACGGACTATGTGCGCGTCGCGCTGCCAGTCATCGGTCTCCTCTTGTTGTTGGGGCTGTTCTGGTACTGGGCGCGAAGCCTGATCGGGGATGAGGCTAATGAACCGACCGGGACACCCGCGGATGTCGCCCTGATTGGCGCCGCGACCTTCACACCGACGGCCACGCAACCAGCGGGATCGGTGCCCATTCAAACGGCCGATACTGCTGCACAGACCCAAACAGCGGAGCCGACCCCGACGGGCAGTGAGGCTGGGCAGTCGGAAACGGGCAACCCTGAGCCGACGCCACGGCCGACACGCACTCCGCGAACAAGCGCTGAGGAGACTCCCACCACGGAGGCCGCGTCGTCGCGGTTCCAAGAGGGCGACCTCGTGGTGGTGAATGACAATGATGTGAACTTGCGAGCCGACCCGTCGCTGAGCGGAGAAGTGCGCGCGACGCTGAGCCAGGGCACGGAGCTACGCATTTTATCGAGCGAGCCACGGGAAGCGAACGGCTACGTCTGGTGGAACGTCGAAGTCACGGAAACGGGCGAGACTGGCTGGGTTGCCGAAGACTTTATCGAGGCGTCGTAGCCCAGATCTGTACGGCCTCGCTCATCGCTGCCTCCTGCGTTGGGCCGAGGCGTCCTGTGCTCACTGCGCTCTGGTTACTCATGGCGGCGTGCAAGTCTTCATTGACGTCCTAACAGCGTCGGAAGCAATCCAGCGACCGTGCAGCCTGGCGATCTTGCTCGGTGGACGGTCGTGCCGGCGTCGGATCGTGCACGAGCGGCGCCCTGCACACGTTATCCCGTTTGCCGTAGCGCGGTCTGGTCGTATCAGGAAACAAGGGTCGCCATCGCTCGGCGCCCATCTGTTGTCATCCCGACCGCAGCGAGGGATCTCTCTGCGTCTGTGTCTCAGGGCCGGGTGCCTCGCGTTCGCACTCAACACTCACCCGAGGGTGTAGCAGCAACGGGAGCGATTCCTCGCTTGGGATGACGGGGCTGCGCCTGTTCCCTCGGGCTGCCGTGCTGACCGGCAGCAACGCAAGAGATCCCTCGCTGCGCTCGGAATGACGGAGGGGTGCTCGGAATGATGAGGGCTTAGCCTCGGAATGGCGGGGGCTGCGCTCGGAATGTCGGAATGACGGAATGCTGGGAGTCTGCGCGCACCGGTCTTCTCCCTACCGGTGACCGGTACCCGCATTGTGCCGGGCGGGGCGGAGGGCATGCACCCGGCTGCGGGTTCAGTGCACCGGATTCCGGGGATCGAGACGTGCGGGGAGGGCACGCGCCGGGGCGAAAACCGCGTCGTGCGCGAGCGTGACCGGAAGCAACAGTCACGCATCAATCAGGACACACACGGCGAAATCCACCCCGTAGACGACCAAAGGCTGGTTCCCCGAATGGAGAGCGTGGGAATCAGCGAGACGGGCTGGCGGCCGGTGACGGAACCGGCTGGATTCCGAGAAATGCTTCCGGTTGAGCCAGCACCACCAGCAGGATGGAGGCTGGTGTGTCGCCCGGATTCCGCCCCTGGCTCGCCGTTCCCGCCTGCTCGAAGAGCCAGTCGCCAGCGTTGAGTGTCACTTCTGTGCCGGGTGTGGCCGCGGTGATGCCTGCTGCGCCCGATCGGCCAATGACAGCCTCGCCACTGGCGAGCGTGTAGCCAATCTGGCCACGTTCGACATACCCGATCAGCGGCCCTGGGTTCTGGGAGGGCATTGGGTCACCAGTGCCCGGATCGAAGGTGAGACGCGTTAACGCGACGGCAAGCGGCGTAGGCGGCAGCGCGGCCACCACACCGCCGGCCAGCGGCTCGAAGACGAGCGCGGGAGCGATCGCAATAGGCGAGGCGGTGGGTGGGTTTGCCTCCATTGCCGGGGAAGGGGTTACTGCTTCCGGGCTGGGCGTACCCGTTCCGGTTGATGGCAGTGGCATCAGCCGGGTGACGAGGGCGATAGCGTCGTCGCTTTCCTCATTGATCGCCTGAAAGCCGGTGCCGGCTGGGATCACGATCCAGTTTCCAGCCTCGACAATCTCGTCCGTGGTAGCGGGCTGCGGGCCCACGCCGAGGCGAGTCACCGTGGCTGGCCCGTCGAGGAGAAAGCGAAGCTGGCCAGCCATCACATAGGTCAGCGACGGTCCAGCGTCCGGTCCTGGCGGTGTGCTTGCGCCAGGTGCAAATGTGGCGCGGCTCAGATCGAACACGACTGGCGGCGTTGGAATCTGCTCGAAGAGTCCAATTGCGATCGGCTCCATGGATTGACCGGCAACGGCTGCTGGTGTCGTCTCCGGCACCGGCGTGCCTCCCTGCGCACCGGAGCGGCTGGCGACGAGACCAATTGCGAGCACAAGTGCCGCGCTCGCCGAGAGCCAGATGGTGAGTGACGACCGCCGCATGCTCGTCTCCCTTCGCCGTGAAATCCGCCGTCTCTGAGCCGCGCCCGAATTGCGCTATCGCCGTAGCCTATCAGAACTCGATCCTCAGCGCGTTACCGTGAGACACCAGTGTTGCGCGCTGCACGCTCCATGCCAAGTCGTTGCCTTGCAAGGACATCCCGTTTACAGGCGCACGGTGCCGCCGTATCCTCGCCGCTGCATCGTCTGCGATGGTGAGGATTCTGATGACGAGGAGCATTATGGAAGGCGAGGGAACAACTATCTTCAAGCTTGTGAAGACCCTGTGCGAGCTACCTGGCCCAATCGGACATGAGGACGCCGTGCAGGATTGGATTGCCCAGCGCTGGGGGCGCTTCTGCCCTGAAGTGCGGCGCACGCGCGTTGACAATGTGCTGGCGCGCGTCGGGGGAAGTGGCCGCAGATTGCTCATCCTCGGCCATGCCGATGAGATCTGCTTCATGGTGAAGACGATTACAGATGAGGGCTTCTTGCACCTGTGGCCGTATTACGGAGACACTCGCGGATACCCGCCGCGCTGGGTGATGCCGCTCAATCAGCCGGCGCTCGTGGTCACTGGGCAGGGCGTGGTTGAGGGCATCTTTGCGACGGCAAGCGGGCATGTCTTTGCGGCGCGAGACAAGCCAGACGCACGCTGGGATTGGAACGATTGGTTTGTGGATATCGGTGCGCGAAGCCGGTCAGAGGCAGAAGCGCTGGGGATTCATCCTGGTTGCCGGGTGATCTGGAATCCGCCAGTCCGGCGGCTTGGGTCGGGACGCATCGTCGGCAAGGCGATGGACGACCGGGCGGCGCTGGCGATTGCGACGCTCGTTGGCGAAGCGCTGGCGGACCGTGACGATCTCCGCTTCGAAGTCTGGCTTGCCTCAACGGTGCAAGAGGAGAATGGACTCCTCGGTGCGCAGAGCGTCCTGGACGAGCTAGACATCGATCTGTGCATCAACCTCGACGTCGGGTTGGTCGGTGATATCCCTGGGCCGGACCGGCGCGATTTCCCATGCCGGCTCGGCGCGGGCCCGATCGCTGTCTATCAAGACGCGTCTGTTCACTATGCGCGGCGCCTGACCGATGAGCTTGTCCGCGTCGCGACCCAGGTAGGTATTCCAGTGCAAACCGCGATTTATCAAAACTATGGCAGCGATGGCGCGGCGCTCATGCGGCGCGGCACACCTGCTGCCCTCCTGACCTATCCAACTCGTTACACGCATTCGCCGGTAGAGATGGTAGACGAAAGCGACTTGCGCGCGTGCATCGAACTCCTGATCGCGTTCGCCACCGAGGGTGCTGCTTCCTCGCGCAACGCGTGAGGCCGGGCTGGCGCGCGTGCGACTCACCGAACAGAGGTATCTGTTTGCCTGACCGGCTCCCAGCGGCCTTCTCAAGGCGGTAGGGGCTCGCCTTTCCGTCCTTACCTGGAGCGTCGTGCGGGGATAACCCGCTCCGGCGCTCCCCCTGAGCACGGGACTCAAGCCGCCGCGACCGGCCCTCAACGCGGCTCACTCAGAGAGGCATCGCTCTTCGCCAAAGACGTGATCGAGGCTAGCACGTCACAGTGGAATCGACGGTGCTGCCAAATGTCATTGTCCAATACCACGTGTACGTGGAAGTGCTGCTGTAGGCGCGGCCGATGCCGATTGCCTTGTACGTGCTGCTGAGCATGTTCGCGCGGTGACCAGCGGAGTTCTTCCACTGGGTAAAGGTATCCGCTGCCCGCGAATACCCAGCAGCGATATTCTCGGCTCGATTCGTGCCCGTCGGGTACCCATGATTCGTGATGTTTTGTGACCACGTCGTGCCGTTTGAGAGTGTGTGGCTGAAGGTGTTGCTGGCCGCCATGTCGCGTGAATGGTGTTCCGCGGCTGCGCCGAGCGTTCGGCTCACCTTCAGCGCCGCTTTCCCATAGGCTTGCCGGTACGCGTTGATCTTGGCAAGCATGGCGCACTCCTCGCTATCCGGGGAGTATTGGGACGCGGAGATCGCGCGAGTGCCGGCATCTGCTGGTGGCGCTCCTGGCGCCGCGATCGTAGGGATCGCGGCGGCCGAGAGCCAGATGGCGAGGACGAGCGACGCGGCGCGAATTCGGACAGCTTGACGCATGAGGTTCCCCCTCCCTCTGTGAGGCAAGCCCGCCGGGCGGGCCGTCTGCGAAGCAAATCACGTCCACATTTCTTCGGTCAGCAAGCGCGGTCTGCTGCAACAGGCGCGCTCCAGACCCTAGGTGATTCGCGTTGCGAGCTAGGCTACCCCGTGCCTCCGGTGATCATCAACTGCCTATTGCGTCACAAAACGGTCAGCGGAGAACGTCCACCGCGTGGCATCTGAAGGAAAAGTCGTCCAAGCGTAGGCGACGCGTGGCGCCAGGACGAACATCCCGTGCTCAGGGCCGGAGCCGTCGCTGCTTGGACGGTAGCCGTACTTGGCAGCAATCGCATCATCAACCGCGACCGAGATGGACGTTGGGAGCGGTCGGACGAACCGGGCTGTGCCTTCCAGAATCACAACCTCGTCAGCGCTCTCCAAATGGACGCTGGCTTGGGGATTGACGGCGAGATTACGGGCGGTGCGCGTTGTGGGCGTGGTCGAGAAGAACAGCGCTCCCTCAAGCCAAACAGCCCAGACGGGAACGGCATGCGGACGGCCCCGCGAATCGCAGGTGACGATCCAGTAATTGCGCGCTGCTTCGAGCCGCTGCGTGACGTGGCTCCAGCGAAGCGCACCCTCGATTGTCTCAGGGACGCCATAGCCTTCGATGCGCGGGCGAGACGCAACGGGTTGGTCATGATTGGACATGCACGGTTCCTCCTGTCTCGTTACCGGCCCCATTGGCGACACTCGCGGCCTGATCGCCAGCGAATTGGCTTTGTGCTGTGCGCGTGGCCAGAGTTCTCCGCCCACCAGCGGATATGACTCCATACGGCTCGCACTGTGATATCAGGCAGGCCGAGCCATGGTGTCAGCGCGCCCTTGTGCGGAGCCGTACAATCCGGCAGCGAATACGTGTCCGCCCGACAGACGGGTGGCGGGAGCAGATTAGGGCGCATTGCCGGCGCAACGGATAGGAACGAGCTATGCAGTCCCTTGATCACCTGGCGATTGAGCGCTTCGGGAGGATCGCGCGGATTGATCTGCCGGAGGAACGCCTCGCACGGATTGCGGAGCGGCTGTCGGAGCTTGTGGCGATGGCGGCCGAGCTTGATGAATTGCCGCTCGATGGCGTGCCGCCCGCTGGGTCATTCAACCCTGAGTGGCAGGAGGAGAGCGCGTGAGCGCGGTGTCGCCCGATCCATGTGATCTCACTATCCAAGAGGCTGCTCGTCTGTTGCGGCGTGGCGAGTTGTCCGCAGTCGAGTTGCTCAGTTCAGTAGTGCAGCGGATTGTCGCAACCGAACCGCACGTGCATGCCTATGTGGTTGTGCTCGAGGGCGAAGCGCGGGCGGCAGCCGAGGCGGCTGATGCGGCGCTGCGCGAGGGGCGGGATCTTGGGCCGCTCCATGGGATCCCGGTGGCGATCAAAGATATTGTGGATGTCGCTGGTGTGCCGACGCGGTGCGGATCCCGCGTGCGGCAGGATGCCGCGCCGGCGGCCAAAGATGCAGCGTGTGTCGCGCGGTTGCGGGCGGCAGGCGCGGTGATCGTGGGCAAGACGACGACGCAGGAGTTTGCAGCTGGCGTTGTAAGCCCGCCCGCTCGGAATCCTTGGGATCCCTCCCGCATTCCGGGTGGCTCGTCGGGTGGATCGGCCGTCGCTGTCGCGCTCGGTTCGGCGCTGGCCGCGATCGGCTCGGATACCGGCGGAAGCGTCCGTATTCCGGCGGCGTTGTGCGGCGTCGTTGGGCTCAAGCCGACGTTTGGCTCGATTGCTACGGACGGCGTCTATCCCTTGGCTTGGTCGCTGGACACGGTTGGCCCACTGGCGCGAACCGTTGCGGATGCGGCGCTCGTCTACGACGCCATTGCAGATCCGGGGCGCCCGAGCGCGCGCTTGGAGCTTGACCACAATCTTGACGGCATACGCATTGGCGTTCCCAAGGCACACTTCTTTGAGCGGGTCCAGCCAGGAGTGGCTGCCGCGGTCGAGCACGGAATTCGCTGCCTACGCGCTCTCGGCGCCGAAATCGTCGAGGTTAACTGGCGCGAGGCCGCAGCGGCGCGCGCCGCGAGCTTTGTGATCAATCGCGTGGAGTCGGTGGCTGTTCATGCGCAAGGGTTGCGCTCGATGCCGGACCGCTACGGCGATGAACTTCGGCTCCGGCTTGAGGCGGCCGCGCTGTTCCCCGCCGAGGGATATCTGCGGGCGTTGCAGGCCAGAACGCTCGTTCAAGCCACGGTAGCTGGGCTATTTCGTGAACACCGGCTCGATGCGCTAGTTGCGCCAGCGACTCCGGGTACCGCCGCGCCTGCCGACGATCTCCATGTCGTGTACGACGACGGAAGCCGGGAGCCAGTCGGTCTTGCCTATACTCGCCTGACGATGCCATTCAACCTCACGGGCCAGCCAGTGTTGAGCGTTCCGTGCGGATTTGATGACCGTGGACTGCCCGTCGGGCTGCAGATTGCAGGACGCCCCGGCGGCGAAGCGCGGGTGTGCCGCATCGGAGCCGCGCTTGAACAGGCGATCACGTTGCCGCGGCCGCCACTGGCTCATCTTGCCATGGAGAGGACAGGAGGCGAGGAGCGACCGTGAGCGATGCATGGACCACCAGGCGCTTGGCACGCGCGGCTCAGGCGCGGGCGAATCTGGTAGCCGCGCTGCGCGAATGCTGCGAACTTGCGGATGCCGTGGAAATGTTCGAAGGGGAGGAGCTTTTGGAGGTGCTCGTCCATCTTGACGGGCTTCGCTTCGTGATGGCCGAGTCCGGGCAGATCCTGCAGGGTGTCATTCGTGGGATCGAGGAACTTGAGCGATAACGCTCGCGGCTCGCTCAGATGCGGCGCCGCTACCGTGCTCACCGCTGGGCCGGCTCGTCCGCGTGGACCGCGATGGTTTCCGTTGGGTAGCCGGCCCGTAGCCAGGCCTGCCAGCCGCCTTCGAGCACGGCGACATTGGTGAATCCGGCCTGCTGGAGAATGAGCGCCGCACGGGCACTCGTCGCTTCATTGGGTCAGGAGCAAAGGACGACGACCGGCCGGTCGCGTGGTAGTTCGTCCAGCCGCTCCTCGATTTCATCGATTGGAATGTGCTGCGAGCCGGGGATGCGCTGTCCGCTGCTTTGCCATGCTGAGGCTCGCCGGACGTCGAGGATCGTCAATGGCTCGCCTGCCTCAAGCGCCAGCTTGACGGCTGCCGGGGTGATGCGCTGGACCGTGGACAACCTCGATGCATCACCACCAACCTGGAGCAGTGTCGCGGCGTCGACCGCGGTTTCCTCCGGCAGGCTCGCTTGGTGAACACGCTTGCTATACCAGGAGATGATCGGGGTGGAGGAGACGCCGTGAATCATGATCGAGCCGCAGACAACGACCGCGACGATGCCAAAGATGTCGGCGGCGTGAGGCGCACCTGCCGCAATTGCGAGTACCGTCAGGAGCAGCGTGTTCAGCCCACGAGGACCAAACCACGCAAGCATGAGCCGCCCGGGCCAGCTTGCGCTGGAGCGTGAGAGAACGAGCAAGAACGCGACGGGACGGGCGACAAGCAGCACGATGAGGGCGAAGACGAGCGTGCGCCAGCCTAGGGAATCAAAGGCAGCCTCGACCAGCGCTGGCCCAAGGAGCACGAAGGTGGTCAGCATGGCCATTTCCGCCGTTGTCTTTCCGTACTCCAGAAAGCAATCGCACAACTCCTCGTCCATCAGCGCGATGGTAAGACCAGCAGCGAAGGCGGCGAGAAACCCGCTGCCACCGGCGATATGCGCGGCTGCAAAGGCGACGAACGCAACACCGATGGAATAGAGCGATTCATAGTCTCGTCGCACGAGATCGCGCTTTCGCAGTGCGACCATCAGCCGGATCGCGATGTAGGCAATTACCACACCGACGAGCGGACCCAGCACATAGACACGGATGCCAAGCCCGATCCATCCCCAAAGGGTTCGGGAGCTACCCGCCGCGATGGCGGTGAGGAGCAGCATGAGCGGGAGCACCACGACATCGTTGGTTCCGGCTTCGATGGTCAGCGTGTGGCGGACCGCGCGCGGCACGCGCCGGTCGTTCACGACATCGCGCAGTAGCACCGCATCCGTCGAAGCGAGCACCGTGGCGACCAGCAGCGTGACTGCCCAGGGGAGCGAGAAGAGCAGCCCGGCAGCGAATCCTGTCCCGAGGATTGTCAGCACCGCTCCCGGTCCCAACGCCAGCGCTGGCAACAGCCAGTGCTGGCGGATCTGCCCGAGATTGAGATCCATAGCATCAGTGAAGAAGATCAGCGCGAGCGCGATCGTGCCCGCGGCGATGGTCGCTGGCGCGTCGTACGCCAGGTCGAAGACACGAAGCCCATGCGGCCCGAGGATGACACCAAGCGCAATAAAGACGATGACTTGGGTAAATGGTCCGCGCTCGACGAATCGTGCAACGAGTCCTGAAATGATGATGACCAGCCCGATCGCTCCGATGAGCGTCGCGATCGATCGCTCGTTCACTGGTCCGCTTGGCTGCAACACGATCGTGGGCATTGACGCCAATGGGAACACGCTCGTTTTCCTGCGTGTCAGATGCACGGCCTGACCACGCGGGCGGCTGAATCCTTACAGGGTGCGGGCTGGGCGAGCATTGCGGGCTAAGTCGCTTCGCCCCCGTAGCACGCTGGCCGAAGCAATGGTAGCATCTGGGAAGTATTGGCCCGGACGGGTCAACCGCCATGCTGATGCCGGGGCGCGAACAGCAAGATCGCGATGGTGAACCAGGCCGGCACGGCGCGGCTGGTAGGTGGTGGCCGAACACAAAGCGTGAAAAGGAAGTCACACGAGCGTATGGCCAACTCGCGGCTTAGCCCACGCGTGCGGGCGTTTTTGGAAGAACCGCGCTTCGCTTCACTGGCAACAATTAATCCGGATGGATCTCCTCAGCAGACTGTCATGTGGTATCTGCTCGATGGCGACCGCGTGATGATGAATACGGCTCGGGGCAGGTTCAAGGATCGCAACTTGGCTCGCGATCCCCGTGCTTCAATCTGCGTTGAGGATGGTTACCGGTTTGTGACGATTCAGGGATGCGCAACCCTGATCGACGATCAGGAGCGAGCCCAGGCTGACATCGCTGCGCTCGCTACCCGCTATCATGGCCAGGCACGCGCTGAAGAGATGGTGCGCGAGCAATTCTCGAAGCAGGAGCGTGTGACGATCTACCTCAACATCGAGAAGGTCGTCGCGCACGGATTCGACGATTGAGCGGGCAAGCGATCGAGGCCATGGCCATGCCAGCAGGGCAGATGGGGGAGTATGCGCGGGCGCCGGTCGTGGCGCTTGCGGGCGGTGTTGGCGGCGCCAAGCTCGCTCAGGGGCTGGCGCTTGCGCTGCCGGTTGGCGCCCTGACCGTGATTGTCAACACGGCCGATGATTTCGATCTTTTCGGCCTTCGTATTTGCCCCGATCTCGACACGGTGCTGTACACGCTGGCTGGCCTCGCGAACCCGGTAACCGGCTGGGGTATTGCTGGCGACACGTTCCAGACGTTGGAAGCGATTGCTCGCCTTGGCAGGGAGACGTGGTTTCTCTTGGGTGATCAAGATTTCGCGACGCACATCGTTCGCACTGAGCGGCTTCGCCAGGGAGTGACGCTGACCGAGGTCACGCGAGAGCTAGCGGCGGCACTCGGCGTCACGGCAACGATCTTGCCGATGTCCGACGATGAGGTGGCGACCGTGGTCGAGACGCCGGCTGGCCCACTCGCGTTTCAAGACTACTTCGTGCGCCGCCGCCAGCGCGACGAGGTGCGAGGCGTCGTGTTCCGTGGCATTGAGCATGCGCGACCGAACCCGCTGGCGCTCTCTGCAATCGCGCATGCCGAATTGGTCATCCTTTGCCCGTCGAATCCGCTCGTTAGCATCGGGCCGATCTTGGCCCTCAACGGTATGCGCGACGCGCTTCGTGCCACGCCCGCGCCGGTTGTCGCGGTGAGTCCGATCATCGGTGGCAGGGCCATCAAAGGACCGGCAGACCGAATGCTCGTGAGCATGGGGCATGAGTCCTCGGCTGCTGGCGTCGCCGTGTTGTATCGGGATTTTCTTGACGGCTTTGTGATCGACGTTGAGGATGCTGGCCAGGCGGAGCGGATCAGTGCTATGGGACCACGGGTACTCGTCACCCAAACCGTTATGGGGGATGCCATGGATCGGCGGCGGTTCGCACTGGAGGTGCTCGCCTTCGGCCGCTCGCTGCGGTCCGAGCCGGTAGGCGTGGCATGACTGGCACGGTGGCCATTGTGCCAATTCGCTCGCTTCGCCAGGGGAAGACTCGGCTCGCCGCCGTGCTGACGCCGGAGGCGAGGGCCGAATGGATCAGGCGCATGGCGCGAAGCGTGCTGGAGAGCGTGATCGCGTCGGGTGTTGTCAGCGAGGTGCTGGTGATCAGCCCTGATCCTGAGGCGCTCGGGTTTGCAGCCGCGTTCGGGCCGGAGGTGCTCCCCGTGCGTCAATGGCAGGAGAGCCGGGGACTGAATGCCGCGATTGCGCAGGGTGAGCAGCTAGCTCGCGAGCGCGGGGCGGCCGCAATCCTGGTTCTTTTTGGCGATCTGCCCTTGCTCACGCCCAGTGATATCCGCAACCTGACGCGCCGCGATGCTCCAGTGGTGCTGGCCCCGGATCGTCACCTGACTGGTACAAACGCGCTGCTATTACGCCTGGCGGCATTGCAACCGAATGGGCCGCGCTTCACCTTTCGCTTCGGGGCAGACAGCTACGCGAAGCATGTCGAAGAGGCGCACGCGCTGGGGTTTGAGGTAGCGACAGCATTCACAGCTGGCACGGCTTTCGATCTGGATACGCCCGAGGACTTGGAAGCAATGGCCGCGCCAGGGGAGATGAGGACGGGATTGGAGCGGGTAGCTCCTGATGGGGTGGACCGGGTTGATGGTGTGCTGATGGCGCGTGGAGCTAGCGCATGGTAGGTCCGGGCAACGATGGCGGTGAGCGTTCGCCAGAGGTGCGGCTGATTGGCCTTGAGGGCATTCCCGAGATCGCGCCTGGCGATGATCTCGCCGTGGTAATTGGGGATGCCCTGGAGCGCTCGGGGTTGGGGATGGTCCGAGGCGATGTGCTGGTCGTCACCCACAAGATCGTGAGCAAGGCAGAAGGCCGGCTCGTGCGGCTTGCGGAGGTCGAGCCTTCGGCGCTGGCGCAGCGCCTCGGTGAGCAATACGGCAAAGATCCCCGGCAGATCGACGTGGTCCTGCGCGAGGCAAAGCGGATCGTGCGCATGGACCGGGGCATCATCATCGCCGAAACCATGCACGGCTTCGTCTGCGCAAACGCGGGGGTTGATGCATCGAATGTCGGGCGAGACATGGTGTCATTGCTCCCGGTGAATCCTGATGCATCCGCGGCAGCGTTGCGCGATGCGCTTGGAGCTAGATTCGGCGTGGCGCCAGGGGTGATTATTTCGGATTCGTTCGGCCGGCCCTGGCGCGTCGGCATTGTCAATGTGGCGCTCGGTGTTGCCGGGATTGCGCCGCTGGCGGATTACCGGGGGCGTTATGACCCGAGCGGTTACGAGCTGCATGTCTCAGTGCTGGCGGTCGCGGACGAGCTGGCGGCGGCGGCCGAGCTGGTCATGCACAAGCTCGATGCTCGCCCGGTCGTCCTCATCCGGGGCTACCAGCCACCGACCGATGATGCGCCTGGCACCGGCAAGGACCTGATTCTCGATCCAGCCCGAGACCTGTTCCGGTGATCCGGGAGAGGCTCGGAGTTGGGGACGGTGCGCTGGAGATCAGCAGCCGAGGCAACGCGGTGGGCGGTAGGGATCCGCACTACCGGCCATGGACTGAGGAAGGGAGGACTGATGGGAATTCTCGGGTACGCGGCAAGCTTTGAACAATTCCATCCGACCGACATGTTGCTCTGGTCGCGGATGGCCGAGGATAACGGCTTCGGCGCGGTGATGGCATCCGACCATTTTCACCCCTGGGTGCCGTCGCAAGGCCATTCAGCGTTCGTCTGGTCGTGGCTTGGAGCGCTCGGCGTTCAGACAAGCCTGCGCTTCGGCACCGGCGTGACGCCACCCGGCTATCGCTATCACCCGGCGATCATCGCCCAGGCAGCCGCAACACTTGAGGCGATGTTCCCTGGCCGCTTCTACCTGGGGCTGGGGGCTGGCGAGGCGCTCAACGAGCATATCGTGGGAGGATACTGGCCGGAAGCGCCCGTGCGGCTTGAGCGCCTAGCGGAGTCGATCGAGATCATCCAGCAGTTGTTTACTGGTAAAGTCGTCAAATACCGGTCGCAGCATTTCAACGTTGAGAGCGCGAAACTCTACACGCTGCCGCCGTCGCCGCCGCCAATTTACGTTGCCACGGCAGGGCCGATCCAGGCATACCGAACCGGAAAGATGACCGATGGACTGATTACGGTTGGCGCATCTGACGAGAAGCTGAAGATGCTAATTGAGCGGTTTGAGAAGGGGGCGCGCGAGGCGGGAAAGGATCCCGCCAAGATGGCGAAGATCATTCAGTTCAAGATCTCCTTTGCCCAGACGGAGGAGGAGGCGGTCGAGCAGGCGATGCGGGAGTGGCCCAATGGGGGCATGCCGTTTCCCAAGGGGGATATTCGTAACCCGGAAGACTTTGAGGCGATGGCCAAGCTGGTGCGGCCTGAACACTTCAAGAATCGCGTCCTGATGTCGCCCGATCTCGACGATCATGTCGCGCTCATTCAGCACTATATTGACCTCGGTTTCCGTGAGGTCTACGTGCACAATGTGGGGCGCAACCAGGAGGAATTCATTCAGGCGTACGGGAAACACGTGGTGCCGAACCTGAAGTGGCCCGTGTGACAATCGTGAAGGAGCAATGCGCGGCGACCTGAGCAGATCTGTACTGGGTCATCAGGCAACTTGGCGGCTTAGGCCGCTCGGAAACTGGGCATCGGCGATGAGGTCGTGCCGGTCGCCCCGGAAGAGGACGCCGCGAAGTCGAAGCGTCTGGCCGTGCGGCAGCGGCACAACCTCAAGCCCTTCCGCCGCTGGCTCGATTCCAGCGAGCTGTTGCAGGATGTGGACGACGCTGCCGGCCGCCCAGGCCTGCGGCGAGCAGACGATCGAGGTGCTGTCGCATGAAGTCAGGAGCGTGGGAGAAAGGCACCCGCGTCTTGACTGTGCCACGCTGGCTGCACGAGCTGTCCGGCCTCCATCTGTCCGCTTCAGTTCACCGTTGCATGGGGCGTGCCGGATCGGGTGGACAATGATCTGCCGGCGGATGGATCGTCTGCGGGATGCGCTGAAAGCAGCGATCTGAGCGCGCTCCGCTGTCGCTGGCCTATCGCCGAGCCGCTATACTTGCTCTGCGTCGCGGAGAGCGGCGCATCTTCCTGTTGGGCACGATCCACGTCTGCACGGTCGTGATCTGCCCGTCAGTTCCACACATCAGGAGTACGCCCTTGGTTTTTAGCCGCCTCTTTCGCCGCCGCACCGAGCCCGACATCCAGCTTGAAAAGGGACTGGAAAAGACCCGTCGCGGCGTCTTTAGCGAGATCGCTCGCCTCTTTGATCGTAGCGCAATCGACGAAGAGCTTTATGAAGATCTTGAAATGCTCCTCATCCAGGCTGACGTTGGCTGGGAGGTGAGCCAGCGTCTGGTAGAGGAGCTTCGTGAGCGCGTCAAGCGGGATGGCATTACCGATCCGGCGATGGCGCGGGAGATTCTCCGGCTGGAGATGATCGAGCTGTTGGAGCTGGCGACGCGAAACCGCAAAGTGAAGATCATGCAGCGCGGTGTGCCGTACGTCATCATGGTCGTCGGGGTAAATGGCGTCGGCAAGACGACGTCGATCGCCAAGCTTGCCGCCTATCATCAAAAGTTTGGCCGCTCCGTCATGCTTGCAGCCGGGGATACGTTCCGGGCGGCGGCAATTGACCAGCTCAAGATTTGGGGTGAGCGGCTCAATGTGCCCGTCATCGCTCACCAGCCGGGTGCGGATCCCGGCGCGGTCGTCTTCGACGCCATGCAGGCAGCGCACAACCGCAGCATGGACGTCCTGATCGTCGATACGGCTGGCCGGCTTCACACCAAGTACAACCTGATGGCCGAGCTCGCCAAGATCCGCAAGGTGATGCAGCGGCACGTGCCAGACGCTCCTCAAGAAGTCTTGCTTGTGATTGATGCAACGACCGGGCAGAACGGGCTCGTCCAGGCCAAGACCTTTGCCGAGTCGGTCGAGATTACCGACATCATGATTGCCAAGCTCGATGGCACCGCCAAAGGGGGCATCGCCTTTGCGGTCGCCAAAGAGCTCTTCATTCCGATCTCGTACGTTGGCACGGGCGAGAAAGCGACCGATCTCGCGGAATTTCATCCCGAGACGTACGTTGATGCGCTGTTCTTTGGGACCGGCGAAGGGTTCTAGCTTGTCCTATCAAGCCGATGGCCTCGTTCCCGCGCTAGCGCTTGCGGCTCCTTCGAGCTAGGCGCGGCATCGTGCGTGCTCGGATGGCGCACCGGCTGACAAGATACTCGCTGGGTCTTCCCGAGCACATCGCGGACTGCAGCAACCGGGGAAGGTGCCGGTGCTATCCGATGTGTACACGACGCTAGGAGCTTGAGCGGGGTTCGCGACCGCGGTGCGACGGCTCCTCGTGCATCATCCACTCGCTTTGAAGAAGCTGAGCGCGGCGCGCGCGGACGCGCATCAGGCGCCAGCGAAAGACAACCGGGCCGCTCACACCGATCGCGCCGAGGATGAGCCACGGCCAGCCAGCGACCGCGGCATACGCTCCCGCTTCCTGCGACCACGCCACCACAAAGACCACCGCAATGACGGCCGCATGAAAGACGAAGAGCACGGCCAGGACCGCCTTGAGAGTCGAAAGGTCCGGATGATCATCCATGGTGGGCTCCCATGCCAGCGGTTGAGTGATCCCTCGGGGCGGGGACGGAGTCCGCGATGGAGATGCCGTCCCTGCGCCCTTCAAGGATACATCGCACGGGAGCTAGCCTTGCCTACCTAGTCGGCTGAAACGGCACGGGTGCGCTTCCTGCGATTAACTGCATTGCGGGCTTTCCAGCGCTGCGACCACGCGTCGCAGCTTCACGGCAGCCTCCTTGGCAACCTCCTGCAGGTCTGGGTTGTCGCCGACGAAGCCCAACATCTGCTCAGGATCAACGATTGATACGACGCTCTTGCCATCGTGCTCGTGAACGATCACATTGCATGGTAAGAGTAGGCCGAGCTCATGCTCCGCCTGTAATGCGCGGTGGGCAAGCGGCGGGTTGCAGGCGCCAAGGATAACGTACGGCTCAAACTCGACGTCTAGCTTCTCCTTCATGGTCTGCCGGACGTCGATTGTGGTCAGCACGCCAAACCCCTCGTTCTTGAGGGCAGCTTTTGTCCGCTCGATAGCTTCCTCGAACGGCACGTCAAGCTCGGTGCCGAAACCGTAGGGGGCACGGGCGCTGGACTCGATCGAAGATGCTGTCATGTGAAGACTCCTTTCCCGAAGCGTCGGATTTCTTGCCACATTCCTCACGTGCTACCTTGGCTTATTCGCCGCTCAGATGCGTCCTTTGAGCATGCCATGCCAATACATGAACGGAAGACCGTAACGCTTGAGTAGCCACATGTCGTAGCGCTCTTTTTTTGTGTTGATGAATGGGATGCTGGGCGCAGGGCGTTGCGAGTAATCAAACTCGGCAAGCAGCATCCGATTTCGCGCGGTAACCACTGGGCAGGATGCATAGCCGTTGTAGGTGGCCGGGGGCGGGGCCCCGGCGAGCGTGGCTAAGAGGTTTTTCACCACCACGGGAGCTTGCTTGCGAATCGCGGCGCCAGTTTTCGAGTTCGGCGTGTTCCCTGCGTCTCCGAGCGCAAAGATGTTGGGATAGCGGATGTGCTGCAGGGTGTGCTTATCGACCGCGACGTATCCGGCAGGCGTGGTGTCGCTCAATGGTCCTTGCTTGATCCAGTCTGGAGCACTTTGCGGCGGCACCGCATGGAGAATGTCATACGGGATGGTCACGCGCTGCTCATTGCCTTGGGACCGGTCGATCAGCACGGCTTCGCGCGTTTGGGGCCGGATCTCCACAAGCTCGTGCTGCAACCGGAGGTCGATGCCATAGCGAGCAACGACGCGCTCCAGCTCGCTCCGAAACTCTGTCACGCCGAATAGGGAGTCCCCAGGTAGCGCCAAAATCACGTGAATGTTACTGAGCACGCCCTGGCGGCGCCACCAGTCGCTGGCTAGGTAGGCAATCTTTTGCGGTGCGCCCGCGCATTTGATCGCCCCGCTTGGCATCGTGAAAAGCGCGGTGCCGCGGCGCAGCGGCCGAATAAGCTCCCACATCACTGGAGCGGTCTCGTATGAGTAAACACTCGACACGCCCGCGTGCCCGACCGCGTCCGATAGGCCAGGTACGGCATCCCAATCCAGTTGGATGCCTGGGCACACAACCAGCGCGTCATAATGCACGCACACGCCTGAGCGCGTGCTCACTGTTTGGGTCTCCGGATCTATCTCCTCTGCCCAGTCTTGCAGCCAGCGGACACCGGCCGGCATCACATCTGCCTCGCGCCGGCGACTCTCCGAGATCGGAGCGCGCCCGCCGCCGACCAGTGTCCATAACGGCTGGTAATCATGCGTCGCAGATGGCTCGATGATTGCAATGTCATCCTGGCCAGCCCGGCGCAACCTAGCAGCGACGGTGATACCCGCGGTCCCTCCACCGACAATGACGACGCGGTGCCGCAGCGCTTGCCGGGACACGATCACCGGCGAGGCTGGTTGACTCGATGACGCAATACTCATGGTTAAGCTCCTCTGGCTCACGCTAGGCAAGGGCAAACGCATTGCGCGCTACGAGGTAGATACCAATGAGCGCGATCAGTACGGCAAAAGCGCGGGACAACCGTTCTTCGTCGAGCTGGCCATGAACGCGGGCCCCGAGGTAAGTCCCGGCGAGACCGCCAGCCACGAAGAGCGCCGCCAACCCGAGCTCCATTTCCCCGCTCCCAAGGTGGGCAACGATGCCCGCGGCGGAGTTGATGGCGATGATCACCAGCGAAGTTCCGACCGCCAGGCGCATGGGCAAACCAAGAAAGAGCACGAGCGCTGGCACGATCAAAAATCCGCCGCCGACGCCGAAAAAACCAGTCATCAGGCCGACAATCACTCCGGCAGCCAGAATCGGCCAGCGCGATCGAGGTGTGTCGCGGGCTTGACCGGCGCCGGACGGAGGCGTCCGCCGGACCATGCGGAGAGAGACGGCGAGCATCAGAACGCCAAACAGAGCCAAGATCACTGGCCCTGAGACTTGCTGGTTGAGCCAGGTTCCCGCAAATGCTCCACCAATCCCGGCAACGCCGAACAGTACCGCAGTATCAAACGCGACCCTACCCGCGCGCGCATGAGGCACCGCACCAACCAGGGCTGTCATCCCCACTATCACCAGCGATGTTGCTGTTGCCTCGTGGACGCCCAGGCCCAGGATGTAGACCAGGATGGGAACCGTCAGGATGGAGCCGCCACCACCGACAAGGCCAAGCAGCAACCCAATCCCCACGCCGAACACCAGCGCAAGCGGCGCGTCCATGGGATAGCTCAGCGCTTCACTGGGTGACCGGCTTGGACCCAGGCAATCATGCCACCGGCGAGGTTCCTGACATTCTGGAACCCGCACTTGAGCAAGAACTCCGTTGCCGTAGCGCTCCGGTTCCCGGAGCGGCAGACGACAACGATCGGCTGTGATGGATCGAGCTCGCCCGTACGAGCGGGAAGCTGCCCAAGGGGAATCAAGCGAGCGCCGGGCAGGTGGCCGGCGGCGAACTCGTCGGGCTCGCGGACGTCAATGATTTGTACGTTGTTGCCTAATGCGCGCTCCCGGGCAAGTGTCGCAACATCGGTTTCCGGAACGGCCGGCTTGGTGCCAAACAGGCGATGAAGCATACGAGTTCTCTCCCTTCACGTCGCTCACGAGCAGCGGTGTGCCTCATCTGTGCGCTTGCGTGCTGCATCCTCGTCCTCCGGACGAGGGAGCGGCACCATTCACGTACTGACTCCGAGCCGCGGCAGCACGACGGTTTGGAGAAAAAGCCAGACGCCGAGCACGATGAGGATCGGCAAAGCCCCAAGCACAGCCTCCATCACTCAACCTCCACTGGCAATTCGGCTGCCAGCCATGCGTTCATGCCGCCAGCGACATTCACCAGATCCCACCGTTCCTGTGCTTCCAAGAGACTGATCGCGACTGCCGAGCGGTAACCGCTCGCGCACGTGATGGCAAGCTCGCGAGCGCCATTGACGGGAACCGAGGCTCCCCGTGCGATCTCCCCGACAAACCGGTGGGCGGCTTTCGAAATATGCCCCCGGCGGAATTCGTCAGCTGTGCGCACATCGAGCACCGCCAATTCTGTTGCGGCTTGGAGGCGCTGATAGAGCGAGTGCGGAGTGATCTCCGGGACGGAGGCGAGGGCACGACCGGAGGCACGCCACGCGGCGACGCTGCCGGCAAGATAGCCAGCAACGGTATCCAATCCGATCCGGCGCAGCTCAGTACGGGCCTCGTCGAAGCGAGCCTCATCATCGAAGATCAGGATCAGTTGCCGTCCATACGGAGCGAGCCAGCCTGCCCAGTTGACGAAATCTGGATCGTCGCCCGCGAAATAGGAGCCGGGAAGATGACCCTGAAGGAACGCCTGTGGCGAGCGGGCGTCGATCGCCAGCGCGCCGGCGGCAAGCAAGCCGTCAACTTCCTCAGGGGAGAGCGGCTTACCCGCCGGTAGCTCCGAGAGCAGTGCTGGGCCGGCCTTGTTGACGCGTTTCATCACCGGGTAATACGTGGGTGGTGTGGGCATGCCGCTCAATACCGCGGTGATAAACGCTTCGCTCGATGCCAGCGCCGAGGGCTGCAGCGCGTAGTTGAAGCGCCGCTCCTGACCGAGCGTCGTGTGCGGCGCGTCGCCGATCTTCTTCCCGCAGGATGAGCCGGCGGTGTGCCCTGGGTAGACAATGACGTCGTCTGGCAGCGGCGCCAGCCGATGAGCGAACGTTTCGTAGAGTTGCTCAGCGAGGTGCCGCGTGTGCTCGGCGCCGAGGAGGTCGGGCCGGCCGACTTCGCCAACGAACAGCAGATCCCCCGAGTACAGGGCGATCGGCTCGGGCCGCTGGGCTGGATCGATGAGCAGGTAGCTCATGTGCTCTGGCGTGTGGCCTGGCGTCCAGAATGCGCGGAGCTGAAGGCGGCCAACGGGGATCACCTCACCATCATCGAGAGGATGGTGAGGAAACTCGGACTGGCCCAGGCAGCTTGCGTAGATCGGAGCGCCGGTCGCGGCCGCTAGCTCGCGGGCACCGGACACGAAATCGGCGTGGACGTGCGTCTCAAGAATGGCAGTGATGCGCAGCTCCCGCGTCGCTGCCCAGTCAAGATACGCATCAATGTCCCGGCGCGGGTCGATCACCGCGACGTCCCCGGTTGTCTCATCGGCGACGAGGTAGGCCACCTGGGCGAGACCGGGAGTAAAGACACGGTCGAGGATCATGTGACGGAGTCCTTTCGCTAGCGCAGCGATGACGCGGATTTACCGGCCACTGCGGACGAGGGCGCGCACCGCTTGCTCGATTGCCTGCTCAGGGGAATCGAAATCTTCTGGATGGCGCAGGCAACGGAGCGCGAATGCTTCCAGCAAATGGCCACTCAGCCCGTTGACCGCGGCCTTCACCGCGGCGAGCTGGTTCATGATGTCCAAGCAATCCCGGCCCTCTTCGACCATCCGCTGAATGCCCCTGGCTTGGCCCTCGATCTTCTTCAATCGGTCGAGAATTTCCGCTCGTTCTTCGGCGGGAAGATTGTGGATACTCGCCACCGTGAGCTCCTTCTGTGTACTCGCACGGCATCTATACGGACCGACGGCCCGCCCACGGAATGCCTCAGCCACCGGTGGCAGGGCCGCAGCCCGCTGAGCTGGTGCTGGCTCCCCCGCTGCTGCGTGACCGGGTGGAGAACGTGCTGAGCTGCCTCAGCGCGGTCATCTGACCGCAGTTGGGACATTCAAGCACGCTCGGTCCAGGCATTGTGCGGACCAGCTCCTCAAACGCATGGCCACACTGCTTACACCGATAGTCATACAACGGCATCCGCAATCCTCCTGCCTGACACACGCAATGAACGAACAACCATCCAGACCATCAGTCTGGCCCTGTAGCCTCGATCATACACTACCCCCCTAGGGTAGTCAAGCCCAGGAAGAACGCTCGGGCATGACGCCACCGACCCGTCTGCCAAGACCGTGGTGCTACGATTCTGAGACTGCAAGGTTTCCACCATGGTCACGAATGTTTTGCGCGGCGGCGTACCGTCGCCTCACTGACCGGTTGTGAACGTGTCCCTGGGTGGTGAATGAACGTGCCGGAGCGGCTGCCCTCTCCCGACCCACTCCACCTGGCCTCTGCCGTCTCGCTGGGGGCAAGATCGGCGCGGTCGCTCGCCGCGTCGGAGATCTGGTCCCAGGATGGAGCCATCAACACAGGAGGCCCGCCGTGGAGACTTCCCCTGGAGCAGATGTTGTCTCTCGTGAGGATCGCAGCGAGAGAACCAAGGAGCGGCGGCGGATGCTTGCCCGCATCTTCGCGGTCACCGCGGCCGGCGCGCTTTGTCTGGCTGGTCTGGCCTCGATCGGCATCTTTCTTTTTGGAACCTTTGGCGAGACGGAGACGCGGCTTTGGCCACTACGCTGGCCGTGGCTGGGTACAGCTTGACTGGACTCGCCGTGACGACGCGCGTTGGTCGCCGCCCATTCTGGCTGGCTCCCCTGGGCATCGGCGTCTCAAGCATTGGCTTTGGGCTCACAATCGCGCTGATTTGGAGTGCTCCCGAGGATGATCTGCTCGGCCGAGTCGCGGGGAGTGTGACCGTGGTAGCCGTGGCGGTCGCACACGCGTCGCTGATGCTCCCGCGCCATGCTGATCAGCGCGCGGCCAAGGCCGTCCTCGCCGGCACGCAAGCCGCCTTGGCCGTTCTGGCGACGATGCTGGTGGCGGTGATGCTGTTTGCGCTTGAGCCGGGTGAGCGGTATTTCCGCTTGGTTGGCGTTGTTGCTGTTCTGACGGTGCTCGGCACGCTGCTGGTGCCATTGCTCCGGAAGGTGCTCGGCAGACCTGGCACGTCCGCCATCGCTGCTGGGCAATCCGTGGCGGCCCACGCCGAGACCCCACGCCTAACGATACAGTTCAAAGAGCGCACCTTCGATGTGCACGCGGCGTACCGGGAGCAGCCACGTCCAGGTTATTGGGCCGAGATCTGGGAGCGCACCAATGGAGGCCGGGTACCGGTGCGTGCGCTGCTGCCCATTGGGCCAGCGCAGGATCCGTACTCGGTGATGGCGCTCGCTGTGCTGCGCCTCACCCGCGCCGTCGGATCGGGAGATGCATCCAGCGTGCCGCCAGCGCCGTCGCGTTGAGACGCGCATATCTCCCTGCTCTTGACAGGGATCAATCCACCTGCTCGCGCACGGAGATCCCTGGCGATTTCAGATCAGCCAGTATCCGAACCTCGTGCAAGCCGCTCGCTGCTCGTGTTGCGAAATTGCCACACCGAGGCTGAAAAACACACGGGGCACGATACGCTGCTGAGAATAGAGTACCCCCGTAGTGTATTGACGGCCAGGCACTTGCCGGTGGCCCGAGCCAAGGAGAGCAACCATGGCTGACAAAGCGGACAAGATGACGATCATCGTATTCTCCGGCACGGTCGATAAGCTGATGGCCGTCGCCACGCTCGCCACAGGTGCAGCCGCCATGGGGCAGGAGGTGGAGATCTTTCTGACCTTCTGGGGGTTGGACGCCTTCCGTAAGGACAACGTTCGCACGAACATGAAATTCAGCAGCGAGTTTGCAGAGTATGCCGATGCAGCGATGCAGGCGATGCAAGCCAAGGGAGTCCGCCACTGGCTCGACACGCTCTATGACGCGAAAGAGATTGGTGAGGTTCATGTCAAGGCGTGCAGCATGACGATGGAGCTGTTTGGCTGGACCAAGGACGATCTCGATCCGATCGTGGAGGATGTCATCGGCGTTGCCACGTTCGTGGAGGAAGCCAAGGACGCCAAGATCAATCTCTTTATCTAGCACGTCGTTCAGCAAACAACGGCACGATGGTCTGGCCGAGTCACCGCTCGGCTGGACATAGGACCGGCAGTTCGAGATCGACAAAGGGAGGATGGAGCATGGTTACGCCAGCCGAGCTCGTGATTGACAAGGAAATTGACGCACGGGGCAGCTTCTGCCCTGGACCACTCCTGGAGCTCATCCGCGGCGTCAAGAGCATTCAGGTTGGGCAAACGCTCGCGGTGCTCTCCAGCGATCCGGGGTCGTCAAAGGACATTCCGGCTTGGATCGCCAAGGCTGGACATGAGCTTCTCGGCGTTTTCCCGGAGGATGGATACACCCGCTTCGTCATGCGCAAGACCCATTGACGATGTGGAACGGGCGGCGGGAAGCCGCGCACGGCGAGGAAGTGTGTGAAAGGCGAGGGAGCATGGGCGAACGGCATCGGGTGGTGATTCTCGGGGGAGGCGTGGGAGGCACATTGCTCGCAAATCTGCTGGCGCGCAAGCTGGGCCGCTCCCGCGCCGAGATCACGGTCATAGACGAAACCGGTTGGCATGTTTATCAGCCCGGCTGGCTCTATGTCCCGTTCGGCGAGGAGCAACCACGCCACCTGGTGAAATCGGAGCGGAGCCTGCTCAGCAGGCCGGTTCAATTGATTACATCACGGGCGCAGGCCATTGATCCCGTCGCCAGGCGAGTCGTGCTCGCGGATGCCCCGCCGGTGGTCTATGACACGCTCGTGATCGCGACCGGGGCGCGGCTGGAGCCGGCTGCGGTGCCAGGATTCGCGGAGGGCGCGCAACATTTCTACTCTGAGGCCGGGGCGTTGGCGCTGCGGGCAGCGTTGGAGTCGTTCTCCGGTGGGCGGCTGGTCATTGGTGTCGCCGATATTCCCTACAAGTGCCCACCGGCGCCTCTGGAGTTTGCGTTCAAGGTTGAGGAATTCCTCAGACATCGGGGCATCCGTGACAAGACGGAGATCGTCTATCTGTCACCGATCAACCGAGTGTTCACGATCGAAAGCGTTTCGGACTTCGTGACGCCGCTTCTGGAGGAGCGCGGCATCAGCTACGAGATCTTCTTCAACACCGAGGCGATCGACCCTGTCGCGAAGAAAGTCACCTCCCTGGAAGGCTCGGAGATATCCTACGACCTTTTGGTGATGGTACCTCCCCATCGGGGCGCGGCGGTCGTGCAGGAGTCTGGGCTTGGCGATGCGCTCGGCTGGTTGCCGACTGATAGAGCGACGCTCCAAGTGCCTGGGCAGCCTGACATCTTCGCGCTTGGCGATGCGACGGACATCCCGGTTTCGAAGAGCGGATCGGCAGCCCACTTCGAGGCGAAGGTGCTTGCCGAGCGCCTGGCCGCGCGCATCGCGCCGCATGACAACGGTGAGCGCCCGGATGCGCTGCCCGTCTATGACGGCCATGTTCTGTGCTTCCTTGAGACGGGATTCGGGCAGGCATCACAGCTCGTGTTCGATTTTGCCAATCCGCCGAAGCCACCCGCGCCAAATCGCTTCTATCATTACGAGAAGATGCTCTTTAACAGGATCTATTGGCTCGTCGTGCCGCGAGGAATAGTCTAGCTTGGCTCTCGCACCCGCGCTTGCAAAAGCGTCGCACCCTCCTCACGTTTGACTTCTGCGGGACCCATTCATGCCTGGCTGAGGCGACTTCTGCTCACCTCGGCCAATTGTCACAGGTAAACCCATGTTTGGCACGGTTTTTGCATGCAACGAGATCGCCAAACAGATAGGCTTGTTGCATCCCAAATCTGAGCGGAAGCAGAGGGAGAGGAGGCCGCGATGAGTGCTCGTCCAACCGCTGGCGAAATGAGCCGTCAGACTACTGACATGTCGCGGCGCGAATTGCTGCGTCGCCTCGGTGCAGCTGGGTTCTCGGTTCCCGTGATTGCCTCGATCCTGGCGTCGGAAGGGCTGGCCCAAGAGGAGACGCCAGCAGCATCTCCGCCAGCACCGCAACCTGATCCCTCCTTGACTGGGGTGGATCCTCGCCTCATTGTCCTCGACCCGCTTAATCTCGAAACTCCTTTGCACCTGATTGATGATCTGATCGTCCCTAACGAGCTATTTTTCGTACGCAGTCATGCACCTGCTCCGATGATCGCTGATGATCGCTCCGGAAGACTACCGGCTCCGCGTGACTGGCCACGTTGATCAGGATCTCGAGCTGACTCTAGACGACCTCAAAGGCATGCCGCAGCAAACGATCACGGCGTTTCTTGAGTGCTCGGGCAATAGCCGGGGTCGGTTTGAGCCCATTGCCGAAGGAAACCAGTGGGGCAACGGCGCAGTGGGGACTGCGGAGTGGACCGGAGTTCGCTTACGCGATCTGCTTGATCGAGCCGGGGTTCGGACTGGTGCCGTTGACGTCGTCTCGCAGGGTGGCGACCTTGAGGTGATGCAACGCGGCTTACCGATAAGCAAAGCCTACGATCCGAACACGCTCGTTGTGTGGCAGATGAATGGCGCAGATTTGCCGCGCCCCCATGGTGGGCCGGTTCGCCTCTTCGTCCCTGGATGGGGCGGGATTGCCTCAACCAAATGGCTGATTGAGCTTCGGGTGCTGGATCACGTCTTCAATGGACGTTTCAATTCTGTCGCTTATCAGATCATCACGGAAGAAGGCATCAATGTGCGGCCAGTGCGGGAGATGCCAGTGAAATCGGTCATCACTCGGCCACAGCCGGGTGAGCAATTGACTGCTGGTCAGCAATTGCTTGTTGGGTATGCCTGGTCTGGTTATGGCGGCATCTCGCGAGTCGAGGTCAGCGTTGATGATGGCGCCACATGGACAGAAGCGCAGATCACGAAGGAAGCGGGCTGGTTAGCATGGGTTCGCTTCGAGCACTCCTGGGATGCCACGCCAGGCCAGACGCGCCTCCTCTCGCGCGCAACCGACGAGCTCGGAGAGCAGCAGCCGACAACGGTGCCGTGGAACGCGAAGGGCTACCTCATGAATGCAATTTATGCAGTGCCTGTCACGGTCGCTTGAATGATCCGCACCAAAGGTGGTACCCGAGCCCTGCGCTAGGCCGTCTCGTCACCGGCGGCGACCTTGGGGGTGGCAGTACGCAGGCGCTCAGAGCGCTGGCGGAGCAGCTCGGCGCTGAGGAGCACGACGACCGACGTGACGATCAGGAGGCTGGAGACCGCAGCGATCGTCGGGTCGATCTCCATCCGCAATCCATCCCACATCTTGCGCGGCAGCGTGATGGCGGTCGTGCCGCTGACGAAGAGGGCGATGATCAGCTCGTCGAATGACGTAATGAAGGCAAAGAGGGCGCCCGCGAACACGCCAGGTCGGATGATCGGCAACGTAATGGCGCGGAACGTTTGCCAGCGATTGGCGCCCAGGTTCATTGCCGCGTATTCCAGCCGCTCATCGAATCCATAAAGTGTCGCGGAGACGTTGATGACCACAAACGGCAAGGCAATCGCCGTGTGAGCGAGGATCAGGGCAAATGGCTTGCCAATGAGCTGAAGCCGCGCATAAAAGAAGTAGATGCCAATCGCCACGATGATCGTCGGAATGATCAGCGGGGAGACAAGAAACGAATTGAGCGCATCGCGGCCCCAGAATCTCCCGCGCACCAGCGCAAGGGCAGCGGCGGTTCCTAGGATGGTTGCGAGAATGGCAGTGGCGGCGCCGACCCATAACGATAGGATCGTCGGCTCGGTCCAGTCGCGGCGGGAAAAGTAGTTGTCATACCACTGCAGCGAGAATCCCGGCGGGGGGAATTGCAAATACTTTGCTGAGCTAAAGGAAACCGGGATGACAACGAACACCGGAAAGACGAGGTACAGGAGGATCAGCGTCGTCAGGGTCATGAGCGCGATGCGACCGGCAGATGTCGTTCGGCTCGAGCGCCGAGCGCGAGAGGACAGCGTGGCCGCTGGGCTATGCATAGCGATGGCTTCAGGAGTGCGCCGGTCGTCCATGCGATCTTTCCCCCTCACCGGCTGGCACCTCCATAAATGCGCTCGACGCCAAGGATCCGAGTGAAGGCAAAGTAGACAGCAAGCGCCGCGACCAAAAGCAACAGCGCGAGCGCGGAGGCGAAGCCCCACTTGAGCAGGTTGACCTGCTGGGCAATCAGCATCGAGATGGTGATATCGCGCTGGCCGCCAAGCAGGGCCGGTGTGATGTAGAAGCCGAGTGCGAGGATGAACACGAGCAAGCAGCCAGCGCCCACTCCGGGCAGGCTGAGCGGTAGGAACACGCGGCGAAAGACGTGAAACGGCGACGCGCCAAGGTTCTCCGCGGCGCGCAGCAGATTGCGGTCAATCCCGCGCATGACGGAGTAGAGGGGCAGAATCATAAATGGCAACAGGATGTGCACCATCGCCACGTAGACGGCGAGCCGCGTGTTGAGAAGCTTGACCGGCTCGTCGATTAAGCCTAAGCGGATCATGACGCGGTTGACTGTGCCTTCCCGGCCCAGAAGCACCATCCAGGCGTACGATCGCACAAGGATGCTCGTCCAAAATGGGATGAGCACGAAAATCATCAGGATATTGGCCCGAGCAGGCGACATTGATGCGAGTGCATAGGCAACGGGATAGCCAAGCACCAGCGTCAGCACCGTGACCACGAGGGCGATTTGAAAGGTAATGCCGAGCACGCGCAGATAGGCATTGGTCGGGAGTGAAATGATGCCGAGGAACTCCTGATGGCCACGGACCCGCGTGATCGGCTCAAAGTTGGCGAGGCTCCACGTCGGATCGCTCACGGAGCGCACGAGCATCGCCGCCACAGGATACGCGTAGAAGGCCGCCAGATATGCGATTGCTGGTAGGACGAGGAGCACGTAGCGGAGCTGGATCGCGCGCTGGATGCGCTCGAAGCGCCGGATCTGCTCGGCGCGGCTCCGCGTAACAGCAGTGGCAACTGAGACGGTCATTACCAGATCTCCAAGCTCAGGCATTCATCGCTCGGGAACGAACGTTGTTCATGGTATTGCCAGCATGGGGCTCAGACTAACCGAGCGTCGGTGAGCTCCCACCCGATCCGTACCTGCGCGCCACGGTCGTAGACACGTGTGCCAGCCCGGTTTTGCTGCTTGAGCACCAGCCGGTGGTTGCCGGGCAAGCGCAGCTCATAGCGCGTGGCATCGCCGACAAAAATCACACCCTCGACCGTCGCATCGAGCTGGTTTGCGATCGGAGTCGCCAAATCCTCGGCGAAGCAGATCTTCTCGGGGCGAACCGTGACCGTGACTGGCGAGCCCACGGTCGTGCCCTGGTGCGCAGGGATGCGCAGCCGCCCGACATCGCGAACGTCCACAAGAGCGACGTCGCGGTCAATGCGCTCGACCCGGCCTTCGAGGAAATTGGACTCGCCAATGAACGAAGCCACGAAACGCGTCGCGGGTGCGTTGTATAGCTCGGCTGGCGTCCCGACTTGCTCGATCCGGCCCTGATTCATCACCGCGATGCGGTCAGACATCACGAGCGCTTCCTGCTGGTCATGGGTGACGTAGAGAATCGTCACGCCCAATTGCTCGTGAAGGGCCTTGAGCTCCAGTTGGAGGCGCTCCCGCAGTTGCTTGTCGAGTGCGCCTAGGGGCTCGTCCATCAGCAGGACCCGTGGATTGAACACCAGCGCCCGTGCCAAGGCGATCCGTTGCTGCTGGCCGCCAGAGAGCTGACGGGGATAGCGTCCTTCGTAGCCGGGCAGGCCAACCAACTCGAGTACTTCGTTCGTGCGGCGCGTGATCTCTTCCCGCCGGTATTTTCGGATCTTCAAGGGAAAGGCGATGTTTTCGCCGACCGTCATGTGCGGAAAGAGCGCGTAGTTTTGAAAGACCATTCCAATATTGCGCCGGTACGGTGGAACCTCCGCGACTGGTTGACCATCGACGTAGATCTCCCCGGCGGTCGGAATCTCGAAGCCGGCGAGCATCATGAGCGTCGTGGTCTTGCCTGACCCGGATGGGCCGAGCAGGGTCACGAACTCGCCGGGCGCGATGTCGAGTGAGACGCCATCAACCGCCACAACCGAGCCGTACCTTTTTTCGATCGCGTCAAAGACAACGCGCGCTCCCAAGGCGCCGAGCCGGTCGGTGCTCTTCCCCTCGGCCCGCATATGGCGCGTGGAAAGCGATGGTGCTGCTGTGGTCATAACGTGCTGTATCTCGGCGCGAGATCGCCGCGCATCTCCTTGCGAGGGCGGAGACCAAGCCTCCGCCCCCGTCATCCTGCGACTAGTCACGCTGCCGGAGCGCGACGCGCTAGCGCCGCTCCCTGCGGACAGGTTACTCCAAAATCCACTCGTTCCAGCGCTCGAGCACCGCGTCGCGGTTTTCGACCCACCACTCGACGTTGCGCTCGAACATCTGGTCTTTGTACTGCGGAGCGGTCGGTAACTGTGCCAACCGCTCAGCGGGAATGTACTCGGCGGCTTTCTCATTGACAAAGCCGTAGGGGATGAGCATCGAGAGACGTGCCTGCGGGATCGCCATGGTGATGAACGCGGTGAACTTTTGCGCGTTCTCCGCGTTCTTCGCGCCCTTCGGAATCGCCCAAACGTCTGTGGCTAGCATGCCCTCATTCCAGGTGATGCTGGCTGGCGCGCCTTCGGCTTGGATCGCGGCGATCCGGCCGTTCCAGGCATGCACCATCACCGCCTCGTTGTCGGTCAGTGCCTGCGCAGGCTGTGCTCCCGCCTCCCACCACTTGACCACGTCGCCCTTGATCTTCGACAGCGAGTTGTAGGCGCGCTCGATATCGATCGGGTAGACGGCGTCTTTCTCGACGCCATCTGCAATCAAGGCTGCTTCGAGGAAAGGAACGAGCCCCCCGGTGCCGCCGGGCGTTGCCCGTGGACCTGGGAACTTGTCCAGATCCCAGAAATCCTTTTGACCGCCTGGCGGCGTCGAGAAGACATCGGTGCGATAGGCGATGATCGTCGCGTAGGGCAGCATGTCACAGGAGTACTTGTAGCGGCGAGACTCGGGAATATTGGCCGTATCGAACAGGGAGTAGTCGATCTCCTCCCAGTAGTCGCCCTGCTTTTCCAAGAGGATGACATCGGAGCGGTCAACCTGTGCCACGTCGTACTCGATGTTGCCGGTGTCGACCATCGCTTTAATCTTGGCGACATCGGGCTGCGTGCCTTCGATCACCTTAATCCCGCTGAGGCGCTCGAACGGTTTGAAATACGCCTCCCGCTGCGCGTCCTGGAATGCGCCACCCCAGGATGCAACGATCACTTCGCCACTCCCTTTCAGGTTCTCCGGGATCTCGGTGATCTCGGGAAGCTGAACTGAAGCCGGAGTGCCATCCTGGGCGCGAGCAGCCAGAGGGAACCCGGCGGCGAACAGCGCTGCCGCGGTGGCGAACCGTCCGCCGTGGCGCAGAAGCTCCCGGCGGCTCATCGCCTCGAGATCTCGTAGCATCATGCGACGAAACGCATCGTTCATCTTCAATGCCTCCTCACGCACGCTGGTGCTTGGCGAACCCGCTGACGCGAGAACCAGGGTCGGGCGGGACGTGCTTGTGACCAAGAGTTCCGGATGGCTGCGCCGTCCATGACGACGCACGCTGGACCGGAAACCCTGCCGGTTTCACTCCTGCTCGTCGCCGCCAACGCCGCTGGTCCGAGATACGCGCATTTTACTTGCCTATGCCGCTCAGCGTCCATCACTCGGGAATGGAACCGATCGGACAGGCCCGGGCTGAGCGGCGCCTCGAGCGGCCGTTGCGTCGTCACGCGAGCCGTTCCCGAGCGTTGGGGTTAGGGGTGGGGATCCACCACTCCTCGCCGCGCACGGTCGTCACGTATTCCGGCCACCGCAAATCGACCGGCGGGGGAAAATCTTTCGGGAGAAGTGGAGCGACCCAGTTGGTTCCTCCGATGCCGCCCCCGGTTCGCTGGTTGAACTCTGCTTGGGCCCGCGCGAGTTCATCTGGCTGCGTGATCAGGTCCAAGATCGTGGCAGCAATGGTCTTGCCGGCGACAAACATGCCTGGGTCAATCAACGCTGGCACGCCGCCCATCGCGAGGTACGCCCAATTGGGATACAGGTATCCGGGATGCGGAGCGCGGAGCTGTGGCCGGGCAGTGTAAAGCCGAACCGTTGGAGCATGCCAGGTGTAATCGACATAATCATCGGATGTGAAGTTTTGTTGCCAAGCCGGGAGGAGGGTGCGGATGCTGGCCTCATACTCCTGGGGAGGCGTCAGGCGCGTATGAATATCCTGAAGCGGATTGTCCATCGGCTCGATCCCCAGGTTCTTCTGGATTTCCCGCCCGAAGGCCAGCGCGTCTTCTGTGTACGTAGGTGGTCCGACAAGCTCCAGGTTGCGGTAGGTGAGATCCGCCATTGCGTTGTTGGCGAGGCCAACCCGCGTCTTGGTGACCCATTGCACATACGCTTCGCAGCCAGTCGCGGCTGCTGCCTGCTTGGCGTTGTTCGCGAGCACGTTGTAGATCTGTTCCTGAACGCGCAGGAGCGGCGACCGCCAGGCGTATTGGATCTGGGCAAAGCGCGGTGGGAGGTTGTCGGCAGTGGCATCGCCGGCGACGAGGACAAATTCATTCAGCGTCCAGGTCCCCGTGTGCGGAAACATCGCCTCCTTCGTGTATTTCGTCATGGTGTACATCAGCATCAGGGCGTCAATAGCGCCGGGTACCCGGGCGGTGATGTGGGATGAGGCCGCGCTCTCGGCCGACCAGCGCGGTGAGACCTGGTAGCCGAGCCATTGCTCCGGATTGGCGCATTCGAAGCTAAAAACTGCGCTCCAGTACGAGCCGCAGTGAGTCTCCCAGACTGTGGTGTTCGCGTTGAAAGGGTGGTAGGAGAGGAATGCGTCGAAGCCGTCGTAGTAGCCCTTGGCCGCGTGCACTGGCTTAGAGCCGCAGACCTTCTCTGCCGGCTCGCCGAAGAAGACGATGGTTCCTTTCAGACCGTGACGCTCCATCGCGGCCTTGGCGCCGAGGATACCGGCTAGCGCGCCGACGCCGAGCATCGAGTGCGGATCGGTGTGGCCAGCGGCCCAGGGATGGACGCCCTCCCGCGGGGCGGGATACGGCACCGGTTGCTGCGAATTGCCGGGAACAGCGTCGTATTCCGCGTAGCTGCCGATCACCGGTTTCCCGTCTCCCCAGCGGGCCACGAACGCGGTGGGCATCCCGCCCGAGCCTTCCTCGACATCGAAACCCTCGGCGCGAAGCAGATCGCAGTAGGCGCGGGCCGACTTGTACTCGCGCCAGGCTGGCTCGTGGTAGTGCCAGATCTGCATGTGGAAGTCCGAAAGGCGGGCTTGCTGCTGCTCGATCCAGTCGAGCGCGGTCTCCTTTTCCTGATAGCGCTTGGCCATCGTTCTTCCTCCTCACTTTTGCCACGCACACGATCCCCCGTACCGGAGGACAGTACGGTAGGCACTCCAACATGTGCCGTCAAGAGCGCCAGGGTGCCTGCCGCTGGCAGGCTGGCCGCGTAGGGGGAAAGGCAGGTCGTACAGCGGTCTTCGGCCTCGGCGGGTGGTTGACGGCGCAAGCCTGGTTTGTTAGAATTCGCTAGCGAATACTTCTCACGAAATGCGAGGCGGGCTGTGCCACGTAGGTATCGAATGAGCGCACGCCGGGCGAGGACGGAGCAGACACGCCAGCGCATTGTCGAGGCGGCCAAGTCGCTCCATGCCGATCAGGGTATCCTCGGTACCAGCTACGAGGAGATCGCCCGCCGCGCCGGGGTCTCGCAGGCCACGGTCTATCGTCACTTCCCCACGCTCAATGACCTCATCCCGGCATGTGCCCGCTCGATCCACGTTCTCCAGCCGGCGACGCCGGTACTGGCGGCGTCCATCTTTGACGGATTGTCGGATCCCTTCGAGCGTCTCGAGCGGCTTATACGAGGCACGTGCGCGTGCTACGAACGCGACGGCGCGTGGCTCCACGCCGCTCGCCGCGAAGAGGATTTGATCCCGAGCTTGCAGGAGATCGTCCATCAGCAGCGCGATACCCTCCGAACGCTGGTACGTGCAGCGTTAGGCGAGGCCGCAAGTGAGCGGACGGAGCGCGTCCTGGTGGCACTGCTTGACGTTCCCTTCTGGCGATCGCTGCGGGATGTCGGGTTGAGCGCGGAGGAGGCAGCCGATCTGATCGTCGAGCTGGCGGGTGACCTGCTTGCGAAGGAGCGCGTGGCCGCGCGTTGGAGGGTCAGGCAATGAGCGGGGAGAGCAGAGCGTACACGCTGGCAGACGCGGATGGGCAGGCATACTGGTTTGCCGGAACCCTGATGATCCTCAAGGCATCAGGTGAGCAGACGGAGGGACGCTTCGCGCTCCTCGATCAATGGGTGCCCGGTGGGTACGCCGTCCCCTGGCACATTCACCATCACGAGGACGAGGCGTGGTACCTTCTCAGCGGCGAGGCGACGTTCTATTGCGGCGAGCGCCGGTTCGCGGCGAGCGCGGGCTCGTGGATCTTTCTGCCCAAGGGCGTGCCTCATGCCTTCACCGCCGGTCCGTCGGGTGGGCGGCTACTGACCTTCAGCGCTCCGGCGGCCTTCGCTGACTTTGTCGCTGCCGCGGGTGAGCCGGCACCAGAGCGTGTGCTGCCGCCGGCCGGTCCGCTCGATGTCGAGCGTCTTGCTGCGATCGCCGCGCGCTTCGGCATCGAGATCATCGGGCCGCCCCCTGCCGGTGGGTAGCGATCGGAGCGGCACGAGGACCGCTGGCGCGCGGCGAGCGCGGCGCCGCGTCAGTCCGCCGCGGCGATGAACGGGTAGTCATGAGCTAAACGGCCCTCGTTGGCGTCGTAGTCGCGCGTCGTCTTGAATGGCTCGTAGCGGCCATCTCGCGCGGCCGCTGCCGAGCGGGCGAGGATATCGGCGCGTTCCTCGTCTGAGAGCGGTGTAAAGCTGAGCGCTGTGGCAATGTTTTGCTGCAACACCTCTATCGAATCCATCCCGCTGACCACGGTCGCCACCGGCAGACTCATGACGTAGCGCAATGCCTCGGCGGGGCTGATCGGCGCGCCGCTTTTGAGCAAGTGTCCGTCGGCCAGGCTCTTCATCGCGATCACCGCGATGCCCTG
>JBHOQQ010000031.1:0-21882 GCA_042408955.1 Thermomicrobiales bacterium | reverse complement strand
CCTGCTTCACCCGCCGTGGCATCGACGTAGAAATCCTTGAGAACGCCCTTGAGATCAGCGGCGGTCACGACGGCCACGACCCCTGGCATCGCCAGCGCGGCCGAGCCATCGATGCTCACGATGCGCGCGTGCGGCTGGGTGCTGCGCACAAACGCGACGTGCAGCATGCCCGGCAGTTGAAGATCATCAACGTACGTCGATGTCCCGGTAATCAGACGGGGATCTTCTTTACGCTTGACTGTTGCGCCGACATAGCTACTCAAGACCATGGCGTTATTCTCCACTCCTCCTGTGCCAGTGTGCCATCCGCACCATCGCTGGACCTCGCACCGCAAGCAGCGACTGCTCGCTCATCGCGGTGTGGTGGAACCTGCGACATTGTACCGATCCGCTCGTGGCCGGTCGATACAACGTGCGCGTTGTGATCGCCTGACGCTCCCCATGCCGGCTGGGCGAACGCGTTACCGGCGAATCCCTTGACCTTCTTCCGGCTCAGTATTATCCGGGATCGGCTCGGTGTCGAGCGCGCCAAAGCCCGTGTCGCCATAACCGCCTGTCACGCCGGGATCGGTATCGGCGCCCAGACCGCCGGTCTCGACTGGGGCCAGCTCGCGTCCGGTGATGACCGCGATCACGCCGTCGAGCGTATGCCACACCGCGGCATCGCTGATGCGCAGCTCCTGCGCGATTTTCCAAACCGGGATGCCTTGGGCCGCCATCAGCGCGATTCGCCGCTCAACAGTTGGCAAGGTCCGGATGAACGTCTGCGCGCCTGACAAGAGCCGGGCGATCTCCTCCGTTCCCCACGTCTCCGGTTGTCCGTTCTCGTCATCCATCCGCATCCTCCTCGGACCGTCGCCAGTGGCCTCTTGAAGGCGAATAGTACGCAGGAGACGCGGGTGAGCGCACATCGCCCAAAGGCGAGACGGCGATGGTTGAGATGACCATCGCCGCTCCCCCGCTGGATATGACAAGAAAGAATCGTTAGCGTGGGCCGTGCCGCTCGCCGGAGAAGGCGCCGGGACGTTCCCCAATCCCGTTTCGTGCGCCACTCCCGTCATCAATCGAGAGCCAGCCGCGCTTCAGCGCCGTTACCACCGCCTGCGTCCGGTCGTTGACCGCTAGTTTGCGCAGGATCGAGGTCACGTGATTCTTCACCGTCTGCGCGCTGATGCCGAGCGCATAACCGATCTCGGCATTGGTCAGGCCATCGCTCACTTTGCGGAGGATTTCCAGCTCCCGGTCAGTGAGTGGAGCGAACGCGCTGGTAGGCGCCAGGTCACTCACCGTCGCGGAGCGGAATTGCTCCAGCACACGTGCCGCGACGTAGGGCTTGTTGAGCAATTGTTCGTTGATGACGTATTCGCCCGTCGCCGCCCGCTTGATGATGCCGATGAGCTTGTCCTCCTCGATGTCTTGGCCGCAGTAGGCGGCGGCACCGGCGCGAATCGCGGCGAACAACTCATCGTCACTCTCTTGGGTGGCGATGACGACGGTTGCCAGGGCTGGGTAGCGGCGGCGGAACTCCGTCGCGGCGGTGAGGCCCGGCGCATCGGGAAGCGTGGTGCCGACAAGGACAACTTCCGGCAGGTGCTCATCCGCAAGGCGATAGCCTTCGTCAGCGGTGGCTGCGCTGCCAATGACCTGCACCGTGGGATCCGCCTCTAAGCAGGCAGCCAGCCCGCGTCGCGTCAGCTGCTCCTTCGCAACAATCAGAACGCGGATCGTTTCACTCATCGAGGTTCCTTTCGCTCGTTGCTCCTGCAGAGGCACATCGCGGGAGACCAGTCGTCATTTTGCGGTCCATTGGGACCATTGCTACGCTTGCTCGAACCCGCGGCAGCCCATACCGTGTCGTTGGCCATTTCTGATCCACCGATAAGACCTTCGAACAGGCGCTCGGTCACCGGCGATCTCTCAGCTACCCAGGATCACTATACGGTCACCCGGTTGGTGGCTCAACCGGACAAAAGTCCCATGTCGAGAAACAGGACGCCTGGTCAGGATGGAGCGGCTGGCGTGCCGCCGTCCTGACCAGGCTCTCTGCCAGCGCACTGTGCCGGCCGGTGTGGCCGGAGCATGATGCGAGCGCTGAGCCTTACGCCGGTTGACGCGTCTCAAGGAGGTCTGTCATGCCATAGAAACCTGGCGGCTGATGGACCACCCAGACTGCGGCGCGGAGAGCACCCAGCGCAAACGTGCGCCGGCTGTAGGCACGGTGCCCGATTCGAATCTCCTCTCCCTCATCGGCAAGGATTACGGTGTGCTCTCCCGCATTGCCGCCGCCGCGCACGGCATGGATGCCGATTTCTCCCGGCTGGCGGAGGGCGATGCCTCGCCGTCCATATGAGGCATGGGAGGCCAAATCGCGGTCAAGCGCGGTGCCGATGGCCTCGGCGATGGCAAGCGCCGTGCCGGAAGGAGCGTCGGCTTTGTGCCGATGGTGCTGCTCGACGATCTCTATATCATATCCGGACAGTGCTCGTGCCAGCATGGGCACGATGGCAAGCAGGCAGTTGATCCCAACGCTCATATTGCGCGCGTACAGCAGGGGAATCGTTTGTGCGGCGCGTTGCAATTCGGCAAGCTGACCGGCGGACAAGCCTGTCACGCCGCTCACTATTGCCCGGCCAGCCGCCGCACAGGCTAGGGCGTGGGCCGTAGTCGCCTCTGGGCTCGTGAAATCAATCAGCACGTCGATATCTGGCAGCAGCTCCTCAACGTGTCCGGTGATCCGCACCGCCGGTTCCATTTCTGACCGGAGCGCTGCCACCCGCTCGGGCCGGGCGATCCCGCCCACGAGCTGGACTTGGTGGCTTGCGCGGGCCGCCGCCGCCACTTCGCGCCCCATGCGCCCCCCGATTCCGGCAATTGCAATGCGTATCGTCACGTCAGTCCCTCAGTAGTTGATGCCGGCGAGTCACCCTGCGAACGCTGCGCGATAACCATGAGATGTGGGCTGAGCCCCAGCAGCGTCGTTTCGTGCTCCACGGCGCGGACGGCAGCCAGCAGCCGTTCGCGCCCGTCCGGGTCGTCCCACCAATCGGCGAACGGGTGCGGCAGCCACCCGCCTGGCCCCTCGATTGCCACCGCCTCGAGGATCGTCAGACCTGCCTCGCGAATTTCCTGTTGCAGCTCATCCGGATGGTGAAAATAGGCCGCCGTGAAGTAGGCCACGTGGCGCGTGGGGTTACGGTGCTGCCCATCGGTCAGATCTCGCTCGACGATTCGGGCGAAGTCAGGGTCGCGCAGGTGGCCAGCGGCGAGACCGTCGAGCAACGAGGCGAAGCGGCTGATCCCAACTGCGAAGATGAGGCCGCCCGGCCGCGTCACCCGTGCCGCTTCCTGCAAGGCGCGCAGGCGATCGGCGCGCTCTGTGAGGTGGTAGAGCGGTCCCATCAGCAACACGGCATCGGCGCTCGCAGTGGCCCAGTCGAGCCGCCTGGCGTCGCCGGCGCGGCTGCTGGCGAGCTGGCGACCTGGCTGCACCCGGCCAGCTTGCTGCGCTTGCGCAACGTGGAGCGGCACCGGATCGATGAGATGGACCTCGTATCCCTGTTCGGCCAGCCAGTTGGCATAGACGCCGGGGCCGCCACCGACGTCGAGAACGACGCCCGGTGGCGGCGGAAGATGGCGCAAGAGAAGTTCTTGTGTGCGAACCCGCTCAAGATTGCCGCGCTCGACGAATAGGCGCCTGGCCTCGGTTCCACCGGCGTAATAGGCGAGCATCTCTGCAGCGAGTAGGGCGCTCTCCTCAGGCGTAGGCATTGAGGTGCTCCTCCGATCCTCGCCGGCTTAGTCCGCCGCGGTGGCCAGCAGTTGTGGGAATCCCCAGGCGCGCAGTGCCTGCTCCAGTGTTTGCCGGTTCGCCGGGGTCATGTCCGTCAGCGGCAGGCGAAGCTCGCCGGAGCACAGCCCAAGCATCGCGGCTGCTGTCTTGACGGCCGTGGGGTTATTGTCCAGGAACATTGCCCGGCAGAGCGTGAAAAGCCGGTGGTGAAGCGATCGTGCCGTGCTCAGATCGCCGCGCAACGCCGTGGCGGTGAGCTCAGCGACAGCAGAGGGCACGATGTTCGACACCACCGAGATGACGCCGCGTCCGCCGACGCTGATGATCGGGAGGGTCAGCGAGTCGTCCCCCGACAGCACGGTGAAGTCGGAGCGCGCGCTGCCCACGATCTGGCTGACTTGGTCGAGGTTGCCGCTCGCTTCCTTGATGCCGATGATCGTTGGGATCTCGGCCAGGCGCAGCACCGTCTCCGGCGCCATGTTGACCCCGGTCCGGCCAGGAACGTTGTACAGGATGAGCGGCAGGTCTGTCGCCTCGGCGATCGCCGCGAAGTGGCGATACATTCCTTCCTGCGTCGGCTTGTTGTAATAGGGGACGACGACCAGCGCGGCATCCGCGCCGATTGCGCGGGCGTGGAGCGTCCGCTCGATCGTCAGGCGTGTGTTGTTCGTGCCCGTGCCGGCGATGACAGGCACCCGTCCGGCGGCCTGTTCCACGACGATCTCGATCACCCGGTCGTGCTCGAACTCCGTCAGGGTGACCGATTCACCGGTGGTGCCGCAGGGCACAAGCCCGTTGATGCCCTGATCGATTTGGAAGTCCACGAGCTGGCGCAACGCCTGCTCGTCCAGCTCGCCGCGGCGAAACGGAGTGATCAGCGCGGTAAAGGCGCCTTCAAAGCGGGTGGTGGTTCGCGAGGTTCCCGTGGTCATTGTCGCTCTCCTTTGCGGGCAACATTCCACCGATGCCTCTTCCCCAGCGGATGAGGCAAGTCATGAACAACCGGATCAGTCAGGGAATGCCGCGGACGGCGCCGCCGGCTAGTTGGCCGGGGCGCCTAACGCTTGGAGCGCGTGAGGGGATGCTGGGAAGCCATTTGAGAGCGAGGAGCGTTGCTGCGGTACATCCGGTCACCTCCCGCCGGCTCGAAGCTCAGAGCGCGAAGCTCGAAGCTCGGAACGAAAACGCGGAACGTGACACCTCTTTCGGGGATTGCGGCTCTTAACTGAAACAAGAAACCGCTGCCCCCGATTGGGGACGAGCGGTGTCTGCCCGTGGTACCACCCCACTTCGCCGCCGTGGTGGCGGCGCCCTTTGCCCGCACGGCGCGGCAATCCCGCGCGATGCGGCGGCCCTGTAACGGGAGCCTCCCGTCGCCGTCTACTAGGCGGAAGCGCGCGGACTTCTGCCGTTGGGGACGCGGCTCCGAGGTCTTTTTCGCCGGCGTTCCTGGTCCCGCTTCTCAGCTACCGCGGTTCTCTGTCCCGCTCCCGCCGGGTACTCGTCCTCATCATCGCCGTGTGCTGGCTGTGTTGTCATACAGACCGTAGCATTCGGCCCGCATGATGTCAAGAGCGCTCCGCCACCCCGTGGCTAAGGACGAGTGGATGCGCGCAACAGGCAAGTCTGTCGCGATTGCGAGATGATATCCCTGCTCGGGAATCACGTGACCACCAAGATGAAACGACGAAAGCGAGGACGATGGAAATCGGTTGCGCGACGCTGATCGGGATCGAGCCGATGCCGTTCTCCGCGCTGGTGCGCCGCGTGAGCGCGCATGGCCTGACGGCGCTCGAAGTCAACGTTGGTCCTGCCTTCCCGCGCATGGATGACGCGGCGTTCCCAGGGCATTTGGATCTGGAGAGCATCGTGCGTGATGGAGCAGGACAGTTGCAAGACCTGCTGGAGGCGCATGGCATCCGCATCGCTTCCCTCGCTCCGATGCTCAATCCGCTGACCCTGGACCTCCCCACGCGCGATGAGCGGCTCGCCTATCTGCGCCTAACCATCCGGGCTTGCGCCGTCCTGGGCGTCCGGACAATGGTCACCTTCGCTGGCTCGGCGTTCGGCATGCATTTTTGGGGCATGCCCGGCGTGGGCGATGGCCACCCGACGAGCCGGGTCGCGGACAATATCCGGATCTTCCAAGAGGTATTCACTCCCCTGGCCGCCTTCGCGGAGGATCACGGCGTGCGCATCGCCCTGGAGACGGCCGGCCGCGGCGGACCAGAAGGCAATCTCGCCCACGCTCCGGAGCTATGGGATGCGATCTTCGAGGCTGTGCCGTCCCCGGCGCTGGGGCTCAGTTTCGATCCCTCACACTTGGTCTGGCTTCAGATTCCGCATCCGCCAGATGTGATTCGCGCCTATGGCTCACGAATTTATCACGTGGATGCGAAAGATACGGAAATCCTGTATTCCCGGCTTTGGCGCCAGGGCATCCTTGGCAGTGGCTGGTGGCGATACCGGCTGCCGGGCTTGGGCAGTCTGGACTGGGCGGCGATCATCTCCGCGCTCCGCGAGGTAGGCTACGATGACATCCTGGCGATCGAGAATGAGGATCCGGTCTATCCCGGATTCGATGGTGTGATCTGGGCGGCGAGCTACTTGCGGCAGTGGCTCGTTCCAGGACATTGGACTGCCTGGCTAGCAGCACAATCCAAGAGTGGAAAGGACGCATGACGGCTATGGCGAACAGGGTGCAGGCGGGGCTAATCGGGTGTGGCAAGATCGCAACCATTCACGCGATGGCGCTGAATCTGCTCGAAGAATCGGAGTTCGTTGCCTGCTGCGATATCGAGGAGGCGCGTGCCCGTCAGGTGGCGCAGACCTACAACGTGCCGCACGTCTTCACGGATGCGACTGCGCTTGTTCGCAGTGGCCTGGTCGACGCGGTGCTGGTCTGCACGCCGCATCCTGCCCACGCGGATGCCGTCGTTGCCGCTGCCGAGGCTGGGGTCCATGTCCTCTGTGAAAAGCCAATCGCGGCCCGATTGGAGGACGCCGATTGCATGATCGAGGCATGCGAGCGGGCAGGCGTCACCTTCGGTGTCATCTTCCAACGCCGGTTCTGGCCGGCGGCGCGGCGCATCCGCCAGGCGATCGACGCCGGGCGGTTGGGAACGCCGATCCTCGGGGAATGCACGGCCCGACTCTGGCGCTCGGCTGACTATTTCGCCGCCGATCCCTGGCGCGGCAAGTGGGCAACCGAGGGCGGCGGTGTGCTAATGAACCAGGCAGTGCACGCTATCGACCTCCTCCAGTGGTTCATGGGGCCAGCGGTCGAGGTCTATGGGCGGTACGCCACGCTTCGCCACCATGGGTACATTGATGTCGAGGATACTGCCGTGGCGACGGTCGTTTTTTCCAGCGGCGGGCTAGCAACAATCCAGGCTACGACTACCTGTCATCCTGGATTCGGGTTCCGCGTCTCCGTCCAGGGTGATAAAGGCGGCACCGCGAGCGTCTGGGAGTATCCTGAAGGGGACCAGGGCTACAACGACGTGTGGACGGTGCCGGGAGAGGAGTCGTTTCGCCCAGTCTGGGAGTGGGAGGAGAAGGGCAAACCTGGATTCCCACTGTTCCACGTCCGGCAAATCCAGGACTTTCTGCGCGCGATCCTCGACGGCCGTCCCCCAGCCGTGAACGGGAAAGAGGCGAGGAAGTCTCTGGAGATCATTCTCGCGATCTATGAGTCGTCGCGCACGGGAGCGCCGGTGCGCCTGCCGCTGAATCGCGCTGGCTAACCGGCAGACGAGGGCTCTGCCTCGGAACGGCCGGGAGACGATGCGGGCACCGGCCTGCGAGCTTGCGGGGAACCAGGCATCGCTGATTCGCTCGCTTGTAAGGAACCAGGAATCACTGGCTCGGTGGCTGGCGGATGGGAGGCCAGCCCCGGCTCGTTCAGGAGACCACTAGCAACCTCGTTGCGCTTGGCATGATGAGCGTGTGCAGGCACCGGCCCTAGGAAGGAACGGAGCGCATCAGGTGTGCGGACGGCTCACGGACATCTGAGGGGCCGTTTACGCCAGTGACGAGTCAGAGGATGCATCACCAGAAGATGCTCGTTTGCGCCGCGATCGCGGAGACCACGTTGCTTCCTCGCCTTCGGAGGCACCGACAGGCGCTTCCTCCTCCACGGGCTTGGCTGCTCGCGTGCGACGGCGTCCAGTTGCCGCCTGCCCATCAGCCGCTGCATCACTGGTCGCTTTTCGCCGGCTTGGGCGCTTACCGATGCCCTCGATTGGGTGTCCGTCGATCTCGGGTGCAGCGAGCGCGAGTTCCTGCTCATCGGGTTCCGGCGGCTCGGGTGGCTCGGGCGTCTCGATTGGCGCGAATCCGAGCGTGAGGGATTGCTCCACGATGCCGCGGCGCAGCAGGCGCTCCGCTTCCTGGAGGGAGTCGCGCAGCGGGTGATTGGGCCTGACGTCTGCGAGCATTTCCCGCACTTGCCGCATGAGGTCGATCGTCTTGTTGAAGGTGAGGACCAAGTCTCCTTCGGATAGCTCGATCGACTGGCCAATCTCGGCCATGGTGTAGCCCCGGCACCAGGCTCGGGCAGCACCATAGAAGGTGGCGTTGTGCCCCTCGGAGATATAGAGCCCGTTGTCGCGCTCTTCGCCCAGGATCACATGCTCCAGGTCTTCCAGGCGGCGCCGGAGCAGCACGAGATGATCTGGCAGCGTAAAGTGATTCTGGTAGCGAAAATCGCGGTCGAATGCGAACCAGGAAAACACCTCAGCCAGGTCGTCTGGCGCCAGGCGGTCGAGCAAGCCCCGGTCGATGAGCTCGCAAATGATCAGGCCATCGTTGTCGAAGATGCCTGCGAGCATGTCGGCTTTCGGAGTCGGGTAGCCACGGTAGAGGTAGCCGAACCGGCTGAGCACCTCGCGGATGCCACGGATAACGCCGCGGATCCGGTCCTCCTCGGCCTCCTGTTCGCGCTCAAGGAGCTCTTCCAGGGCGCGCCGCTCCTTGTCCAATCGCTCGATCCGCTGCAAGTAGCCCCGGTGCTCTTTGCGCCGCGGGCAGTGGTGGCATGGGTGCCCTTCCCGGCTCGCTTCCAGCTCCCTGACGCTCGCGCGGGCCTCTTCCATCTCTGCGCGCAGCCGCTCTATATCGCTTGAGAGCCGCTCAAGCTCGCGGCTCTGGCGCTCGGCCAGCATCGCGTCGAGGTCCGGCAAGCCAAGACGGGCGACGCGAGCCCAGATGCGCTCGAGCTCCTCGGCGCCGATCAGCGTGGTGACATCGTCGATCGGATCCGAGGGCTCGACGAGAGCATCGGGGATCCGCACCGTCTTCCCGTCGGTCAAGTAGTCGATCTGCCGGTACTCAGTGACTGATTTGACCGCCTTGCCAAAAAGGAAGAGGCCGACGCCTCCGCGGCCTTTCCCGAGGTAAATGCCCCAGCCCCATTGCCGGTGGTGAGCAATGAGGCCGGGAGATGCATAACGGAAGGCCCGGCGTAGCGCCTGGCGTCCCGGCTCCGGCCAAGGTGGAGCTTCCGCCGCCCGCCGGAGCTCGGCCAGCTCTTGTTTGAGCCGGCGCTCTTTCTGCTCCGCATGGTTGAGCGTTGCAGTAAGCCGCCGGTAATCCTCCAGGAGCTCATCGCCGGCATCGAGGCCGATCAGGCAGCCCTTAGGCACTCCGGCGATATCGCCACCAATCTCAATGATGTCGTCCTCAAGCTGCCGGATGCGCTGCGCCGTCTGAAATTGCGCGAGGCTTTCCTGGAGCATGTTGCGAACGCGCTCACCCTGGGGTGGATCCCAGAGATTGAGGACGGTGTTGTAGCGAATGCCAAACGCCGAGCGCACCGGCTCCAATGGACCGGTGGCGACGTCGAGCATTTCTCGGAACGAAATCCACGGTGAATAGGGGACGACCACGTGGCCAAAGGCATCCATGCCTCGACGGCCGGCCCGACCAGCCATCTGCTGGAACTCGTTGGGAATCAGAATGCGCCGCCGTCGCCCGTCCCACTTCGTCATTCGCCCAATGACGACCGTGCGCGCCGGCATGTTCACGCCGAGCGCCAACGTGTCGGTGGCGAAGACCACTTGCATCAGGCCGCGCGAGAAGAGAACCTCGACGAGTTGCTTGAGGATGGGGAGCAGCCCGGCGTGATGAAAACCGATCCCCTTACGCGCCAGGTCGCAAATCAGGCGCACTTGCTCCAGCTCGCGGTCTTCCGGGCGTAAGGCGCTCAGATACGATGCGATCGTGGCCTCGATGAACTTGGCTTGCAGCGGAGTGACAAGGCGGCGGCGCATGACCGCCAGGCGCTCGGCATGGACCTGGCAATCGTTCCGGCTGAACAAGAAGTAGATCGCGGGAAGCATGTCGTTGGCCGCCAGCGCGTCGACAATCTCTCGCGGTTGCGGCTCGTCCATCCCAGGATCATCCATTTCGGCTAGCCGGCGGCTGCTTGGCTGAGTTGCGCCCCGGCCGATCTGCCGGCGAGCCTCGCCGCCCGTGTGTGGAAAATCCCGAACCAGCACGCCATGGTGATCGACGACCTGGTGCAGCTTGCCATCAACAAAGTAGTACAGGGCCAGCGGCACGGCGCGCTCGGTGTGGGTGATAAGGCGAATGGGGCGGTGGGTCCTGCTGATCCAGGCGGCGATCTCCTCGGCATTGGATACCGTGGCGGACAGGCAGATGAGCTGCACATGCTCCGGACACAGGATGATGGATTCTTCCCAGGTGGTACCACGCTCGGGGTCGGCCAGGTAGTGAATCTCATCGAAGATGATGCATTCAACCTCGTCGAGGTCCCACGGCGTTTGCAGGAGCATGTTCCGCAGCACTTCCGTGGTCATCACGACGATGCGCGCTTCCCGGTTCTCGGACACGTCGCCGGTGAGCAGGCCTACGTCATCGCCGTAAAGCTGCCGTAAATCGCGGAATTTCTGATTCGAGAGCGCCTTGATCGGCGTGGTGTAGAGGACGCGGCCGGTGCGCTTGAAGGAGTCATAGATGCCGAATTCCGCGACCACGGTTTTCCCGGTGCCAGTCGGAGCGGCGACCATGACCGATTCTCCGTGGAGCAGGACACGGATCGCCTCGCGTTGAAACTGGTCCAGCTCAAACGGATAAAGCGCCGCGAACTGGTCAATTTGCGCTTCGATGACGGGATCGAATTCGTACAGTGACGACGCGCCGGTCGTCACGCTGGCGGCGTCAGACTGATGTCTCTCCATTGCCGATTCGGCAACAAGCGCTGAGTTGGCCAAGGAGGGTTGTGTGGCCCCTGCGCCTGCTGCCCTGGAGGTCCGTCGTTGAGCCAATGCCCCGCTTCGTCCTTCATCTCCGCGGGCAGCAGACCTCGGCGGTGAGGTGCGCGGTGCGCCCGCGTCTGTCTGAGGAGGATACCATGCCGGACAGATCGGTGGTGCAAGGCGTGCCGACGCCGGAGCGTGTTACAAGTTTGATACGACTCGTGCATCCCTCTTGACAACATTGTAGCACATGATCAGAATACTTTGTAGGCGAGGTAGGCGAGTAGAGACGCTTCGCTGCGTCGTTCGGTTCAGGTGCGCTTGGATTGAGCGATGGAGGTGAGGCCCAATGTACACGAACCCACTGACCCAAGAGTTCTTCAATCTGCGCCAGGCGGTTGACCAGTTGTTTGAGGAGGCGTTCTCTGGCAGCCCGTTCCGCACCATGTGGTCTCGCGCTGCGCTGGGCAATGGCGCCACGACATGGGCATTGCCGCTCGATGTCTATGCCACGAACGACGAGGTGGTGATCCTTGCCGCGGCTCCAGGGATGCGGCCGGAAGACCTCGAGATCTCCTTCCATCAGGGCACGCTCGTGCTGAGTGGCAAGATCGCGGACGTTGCGGAGAGTGAGGACGCCAAGGGCGCGACGTGGTATCTGCACGAGTTGCCGCGTGGAACCTTCCGCCGCGTCGTGACGCTTCCCTTCGAGGTGAACCCGGACCAGGCGCAGGCGACGTTCGAGCACGGCATCGTCCGGATCGTCCTGCCGAAGGCGGAGCAGGCGAAGCCGAAGAAGATCGCCATCCGCATCGGTGAGGAGGCGAAGGCGGTCACCGCTGGCACGACGAACGCGTAATTCGCTTGGCACGAACATTGAGGCAGGAGCCGGAGCGGGGAGCCGTCCCGGCTCCAAGTGCAATGGTGCTGCGTAATTCTCGCGACCCGAGCATCAAAATGTGCATTGACCAGCGAGGGAGGTGATCTTCGATGATCGATCTTGGATTGGCACTACTCCGTGTCGTGATTGGCTTGACGCTTGCTGCTCACGGCGCTCAAAAGCTTTTTGGCTGGTTCGGTGGCCACAAGATTCGTGGTACCGCGCAGTTCTTTAGCTCCCTTGGCTTGCGCCCAGCGATCTTCTGGGCGGTGGTGGTCGGCCTCGCGGAGTTTGGGGGTGGATTGCTGACCGCGCTTGGCTTGCTCGGTCCCGTTGGTCCCGCGCTGCTTGCCGGCAACATGCTTGGCACGATCATCCTTGTGCATTGGGACAAGGGATTCTGGAACATGGCTGGCGGCATCGAGTTTCCGCTGGCGCTGGGCGCGGCTGCGGTGGCGATTGCGCTGACGGGCTTCGGGCGCTACTCGCTTGACCGGGCGTTCGGGATCGATCTGCACGAGCCGGTCTACGTCGTGGTCGCATTGGTCATCGCGGTGGTGGGCGCGCTGATTAGCTATGTGACCACGCTGCGAGCGCGGCAGGAGGCTGGCGCTGCGGCCCGGGCTTAGAGCGATCTCACGGTCACGCCTTGTATCGTGATACCGTTACGGCAATTGGCCGAGTGCGCCGCGCCGCGGCGGAATGATGAAGGACGCCGCGGCGCACCTGTCAATGGCGCAGGGGTTTGCGCCGGGAGGAGGGATCGCGATGGCCACATGGGGCGAGACGATCGGCGAACCGGCGCGGCGCGACCCGGTAGAGGAAGCATCGTGGGAGTCGTTCCCGGCAAGTGACCCGCCAGCCTGGGCCGTCGGCCGAGCGGCGCATATTGATGGTCCCACGGTTCCAGCGGAGCGCGTGCCGGGAACGCCCACATCTGGCCTGGATATCCAGGCAGATTCGACCCTGACTGCCTAGCAAGCATGGCACGTGGAGATGGCAAGCTCAGCAGCCTGGGCTGCCGCATCGCCAGGAATCGGTCTGGCGTAGAAGGTGACGGTGATCTATGCGGATTGCGATTGTGGCGCCCCTTATTGAGCCGGTTCCCCCGCCCTTGTATGGTGGCACGGAGCGCGTTGTCTCCGTCCTGACCGAGGAACTCGTCCGCCGGGGGCACGATGTCACCCTGTTTGCGAGCGGTGACTCACAGACATCGGCCAAGCTCTTCGCTTGCTGCGAACGGGGCCTGCGCCTCGACGAGCGCGTGCACGACTTCGTCGCCTACTCCCTGATCGAGATGGGAGAGGTATACGCCAGGGCCAAAGAGTTCGACATCATCCACAACCACAACGACTATCTCGCCTTTGCCTCGGCTCGATTGGCGACTACACCGACGGTGACGACCACCCACGGACGCCTCGATCTTCCCGAAGTGCAGCGCGTCTATGGCTACTACCACGAGCAGCGGCTAGTGTCCATTAGCCAGAACCAGCGATCTTGGCTCCCCACCGCGCGATGGGTTGGCACGGTCTACAACGCGATCGACCTGGACAACTATCACTTCCGCGAGCAGCCAGGCGATTATCTCGTCTTCCTGGGACGGATAAGTCCGGAAAAGCGGCCGGACCGGGCAATTGAAATCGCCCGCGACGTTGGGATGCGCTTGATCATGGCGGCGAAAGTTGACCCGGCTGACCGCGAGTATTACGAACACGCGATCGCTCCACTAATTCGCGCGAACAGCGGGCTGGTCGAATTCATCGGCGAAGTCAACGAGCAAGAGAAAGATCAACTGCTTGGTGGCGCCTATGCATACCTCTTCCCGATCGATTGGCCGGAGCCGTTTGGCCTGACGATGGCTGAGGCGATGGCAACCGGCACGCCGGTCATCGCGGCGCGCTGCGGCTCCGTGCCCGAGGTCGTGGCCGATGGCGTCACCGGTTTCGTCTGCGACACGCTGTCGGGCATGATCCAAGCCGTCTCGCGGGTGAGCGAGATCGACCGCCGGGCGTGCCGCGAACGGGTGGAGCGGCTGTTCTCTCCAGCGGCGATGGCGAGCGGCTACGAGGCGATCTATCGCCAAGTGATCGCCGAAGGGACCGTTCCCATTGCTGCCGAAACCGCTATCGGTACGCCGCCTCCGGCGTATATCCCGGTCGATGGCCACGCGCCATCTGGCAGCCGCGCGAGCTAGAGAGCGCCACGGCGCCTGGCGACGTGAGTCGAACGATGGTGACCGCTCCATTACCAGGCGCGCCGTTCGCGGCAAGAGCAGGCGCCCTCCACGTACAATGCCAGCCATGAGGATGAGCTGGGTGGGCGACAGAACGGAGCGGGTGTGCGGATCGGCATAAATGCGCTCCTGCTCAGCGCGCGGCCTGGCTACCGGCGCTCGGGAATCAACCGCTATCTGGAGCAGTTGATCGCCACGCTCCCCGTGGTGCTCGGCGACGACGAGATTGTCGTCTACGCGGGGCGTGGCCTCGCGCCACTCTCCCCAGCCCTCGCGCCCGGCTGGCGTTGCGCTTCATTGCAGTTGGAGCAGCCGGCGTTGCGCGTCGCCTGGGAGCACCTTGCGCTTCCTGTTGCCGCGCGGCGGGACCGCTTGCACCTCTTTCATGGCACAGTCAATGTGCTTCCTCGGGGATTGCCGTGCCCGGCGGTGGTGACGATCCACGACCTCGCGTTTTTGCGCTGGCCAGCGCACCTTCCCCGCAGGCGGTATCACTACCTGGCTCACGAAGTGCGGGCCGCTGTCCGCCGCGCTGAGCGGGTGCTGGCCGTGTCGCAAAGCACTAAGGCGGACATCGTGAACATCCTGGGTGTTGAGCCGAATCGGGTTTCCGTAACGCCGCTGGGCGTGGATGAGCGCTTCCGGCCTACACCAGCGGCTGCTATTGCGCGACTGCGGCACGACCGCGGTTTAGACCGTCCATTCATCCTCGCTGTTGGCACACTTGAGCCGCGCAAGAATCTCCCGACGCTGCTTCGGGCATTCGCCCGGATCGCGAATGACATTGCCCACGATCTCGTGCTTGTTGGCCCAGCGGGATGGCTGACCAGTGAGCTTGAAACGACCCTGACACAGCTTCGGCTGGGCGGCCGAGTGCGGCTGACTGGATATGTGGACGATGCCGAGTTGCCGGTCTGGTACGCTGCCGCCGACGCGTTTGTCTTTCCCTCGCTCTATGAAGGATTCGGGTTGCCGGTGCTGGAAGCGATGGCCTGCGGCGCTCCGGTGATCACTTCGGATGTGTCGGCGTTGCCCGAAGTTGCCGGCGATGCCGCGCTCCTGGTGAACCCATTGGACGACGCGGCACTCGCGGAGGCGATCGTGCGGGTCATCCAGGATCCGGTGCTCTCAGCATCCTTGCGCTCGCGCGGCGTGGAGCGAGCCCGGTGCTTCACCTGGCTGCGGACCGCGACGGAAACGGTCGCAGCGTACCGCGAGGTTTTGGCATGATGACGAAGCACCGCGGCCCGACGATCCGTGATATCGGGGAATTCGGGCTCATTGATGTGCTCCACGCGGTGCTTCCCCCATCTGTGCGCGCCGCGCCGGATCTGAATCTGGGCATCGGCGACGACGCGGCAGTCTGGACTCCTCCGGCCGGAGAGCGGCTGATCGTCACGACTGACAGTCTGGTCGAGGATGTGCATTTCCGGCTGGATTGGACCGACTGGCCATCGCTTGGCCATAAATCCTTGGCGGTCAATCTCTCGGATATCGCAGCCATGGGTGGCATTCCCCGGCTCGCCGTCGTGACCCTCGGGTTGCGGGGCACCGAACCAGTCGCGGGACTTCAGGATCTTTACCGTGGCTTGGGAGCACTGGCCGAGCGCAGCGGGGTGCTGGTTGCCGGTGGAGATATCGTCGCGTCTCCGCGCTGCCTGGCGATCCATGTCGCGGTGATCGGCTACACGCGGCAGGGCCGGTTTCTCCGGCGCGGCGCGGCGCGTCCTGGAGACATTATCGCTGTGAGCGGCACACTGGGGGCAGCCGCGGCGGGTCTTCGCCTGCTCCAGCAGCCAGCGGACAGCCCACTCCGGCGGGCCGCGACTGCTGATGTGTTGATCGCCGCGCACCTCCGCCCAGAGCCGCGGCTGGCTCTTGGCGTGGTGCTTGCCACGCATGGCGTTGAATGCGCGATGGATCTCAGCGATGGGTTGTTGGGGGACTTACCGAAAATCCTTGCCGCAAGTGGGGTAGCTGCCCGGCTTGATGCCCCGGCGATCCCGGTAGCCGCTGCCATCCGGGCGCTTTTCCCCGACGAGTGGCTGGAGCTGGCCACACGCGGCGGGGAGGACTATGAGTTGCTGTTCACCGTTCCTCCGGCAATCTGGCCACGGATCCACGCTGCCGCCGCGGAAATTGGCACCACCGTGACGGTGATCGGAGAAGTTCTGCCGCATCGTCCGAGCGAGCCGCTCATCCGGCTGCGTGGCCTGGATGGCGTGGAGCGCGAGGTCGTACCGGGAGCGTATGATCATTTCGCATGAGGAGGGGAGGAAGCCCGTGACCCAGGATGGTGCGCCGCTAAGTCCCGACGTGCTCGCCTGGCTCAAGCAAGCGAGCACGGCAACGCTCACGACGCAGCTTTTCGCGCGTGGACTGCGCAATCAATTTCTCAACGGCGTCGTGCCGCTGAACCCAGCGCACGCCCGGTTCGTCGGCGAAGCCGTCACCCTGCGGAGCATCCCTGCCCGCGAGGACCTCGACCGGCTCGACGTATTTCGTGATCCTAATCACCCGCAGCGCAAGGCGATCGAGACGGTTGGACCAGGCCAGGTGCTCGTGCTCGACTGCCGAGGCGATCTGCGGGCGGCGAATGGAGGCGCTATTCTCGTGACTCGTGCTCAGCAACGGGGCGCGGTGGCGATCGTCAGCGACGGCGCGTTTCGCGATTCGCCGGAGATAGCGCGGATGGCCTTCCCGGTGTTTGCCGCCGGCCGCTCGGCTACGATCAGCCTGGCTGTCCATCACGCGGTTGACATCAACGTCCCGATCGGCTGTGCTGGCGTCGCCGTTTACCCTGGTGACATCCTCGTCGGCGACGAAGAGGGCGTCGTCGTCATCCCGCGGTATCTGGCGGCGGAGATCGCCCGCCCGGCGGCTGAGCAGGAAGAACTTGAGCGCTTCATCCTGCAGAAGGTGCAACGCGGAGCGGCGCTCCCCGGCACCTATCCGCCGAACGAGCAGACGCTGGCGGAGTACGAAGCCTGGCGCCGGAACCGAAGCACCGCCATGTGATTCGAGGCAGTGCGGCGCCATCTCTCCTTGCGGATGTTATTGCGTGAACGCGGGTCTTGAGGCCTGCGCTCAAGCGACGAAGCCCCTGAAGAGGGCTGGAAATGGTGCAACTCCTGCAATGCAGCCAGCTTTCGCCAGCTGTCTTGTTGGGCAGAGCATTTCCTCTCTTCGCACTTCTGCGCTATCGCGAATGGAATAACGAGGAGGAAGTCTGGGCTGAATCGTCATCAGTCTAGCCCCCTCGGGGACTTTTCTGGTTGAGCATCGTCCGGAGCACGGCGAGAGGAGGGATCGAGGCCCGCGGGATCCCGAGGCACTATTGTCGGCAGGTCCCCCGGTCCATGTATCATCCGGCCTACCGCACGGTCCGGAGCATGATCGTCGGCTTGCGTGGCTTCCTTGCCGCCTCAACGCTCAGGCGGCCCGCCACGCGCTCGGCGGCATACCGAAAAGCTTGTCCGGTAACGGAATCAGGGTGCGAGAGTACGACCGGCGCGCCGGAGTCGCCCCCTTCGCGAATGGTCGTGTCGATTGGGATTTGCCCCAAGAGTTCGACGCCGTGCTGCTCGGCAGTACGCTTGCCTCCGCCAGCGCCAAAGATGTCATGGACTGTATTGCAGTTGGGGCAGACGAACCCGCTCATGTTCTCGATGATCCCCAGGATCGGTGTTTTCACCTCCTGGAACATCTTGAGGCCCTTGACTGCATCGGCCAGCGCCACCTCTTGCGGTGTGGTGACGATGACCGCGCCGGAGATCGGGATGCTCTGCACCAGCGTCAGTTGCACATCGCCCGTTCCAGGGGGCAGATCGATGACCAAGTAGTCAAGCTCGCCCCAGTCAACGTCGTTCAGGAACTGCCGGATAAGCTGCGCCACCAGCGGCCCGCGCCAAATGAGCGCCTTGTCAGGGTCGAGGATGAACCCGATGCTCATCACCTTGACGCCGTGCGCCTCCAGCGGCACGATCCGCTGATTGCGCATGAGCGGCCTCGCGCTCGTGCCCATCATCAAGGGTATGCTCGGGCCGTAGACGTCGGCATCGAGCAAGCCGACCTTGGCTCCTGCCTGCGCCAGGGCAACGGCGAGATTGACAGCGACCGTGGACTTGCCGACGCCACCTTTGCCAGAGGCCACGGCGATCGTGTTCTTCACGCCGCTAATCGGCTGGGCATCGGTGCGCCCGCCACCTGATGCGCGGACCCTTGCGCTCCACTTGAAGCTAACGTCCTCCACCTCTGGGAATGCGGCAGTAATTGCCGCCCGGACATCGTCAGCAATCTTGCCACGCAACGGGCAGGCCGGAGTGGTGAGCTCGACATGCACCGTGACGGTGCGCCCTGCAACGTCTACCTCGGGAATCATGCCGAGTTCGACGAGGCTCCGGCCAATCTCTGGATCCTTCACGGGCCGGATCGCCTCGATGATCTGGTCTTTGGTAAGCGGTGTTTCTCCATTCGGTGAGAGCGACATAATCGTGTCCTTATGCGCGATCGCGCGGGAGGATGCAGCGTGGCCTCACCAAGCGCGAGGATGATTCAGCACGTGGCCGGTGGACATCTGTGGCCACCAGCCAGATCAATTGTACTACCCGAGGGTATACCGAACGTGCCGGCAGAGCATGCCTGCCAAGCTGCAACGTGGTGCGAACGTGAGCGAGCTTCCCCACTGCTGGCTACTGGCAGACCCATTCGTTGCGGCGGCCGGCGGACCACATCTCTGTGCATCTTCGAATGCCTGACGCTGATGGTGCCTCCGGCAACCGGCCACATCGTCGCGCCGGTTGTGCTCTCCGATCCCTGCGGCGCGGACGCATCTGCGCGTCACCCCTCTGTTGACTCCCAAAGGCCGAACAAGCGGAGAAAGCTCGCGGGTGGCAGGATGTGGATCCCCTGGTAGGAACCGAGCGCCAAGAGGTTTCTGTCGCCGGAAACGATCACATTGGCGTTGCCTGCAACGGCGCACTCCAGAAACTTGTCGTCGTCAGGGTCATTACAGACCGCCGCGAAACGGGTGATTGGATCTACCTGGATCGAAAAGGCGCGAAAACCGCTTATGACACGGGCGATCTCATCCTCGCTCATCTGATGAAGGGAGCGCAGATCTGGTTCTCTGAGCACGCGCTCGTACTCGGAGAGGATAGCAGGCGAAACGACCACATCGAACCGGCGCTGCTCCCAGAGACGCAGCGCGTCGGCCACGACTCCGCGTGGCGCGATGTAACGACTGACAACGATGTTCGTGTCGAGCACGACACGCATGTCAGTCTTGTTCGCGCACGCGATCGATTGCCTTGGCCACGAGCGATGCGGCTTCCTCTTCCGAGCGACCGGCGCGAGCCGAAACCTCGCGCATGTGGTCAAAGAAGGCTTGGCGCTCGCGCTCCCAACTTTGCAAGATGTGGAGGGGGACGACCGCCGCGACCGGCTCGCCATGCGACTCAACAACAAAGGAATCGCCGTTGCGGATCACGTCGCGGAGCACCTTGCCAAATTGCCGGCGGGTCTCCCAAGCGCTCAGTGTCTTGACCATCCCTACCTCATCCCGTGGTCCCGCCAATCCACATTGGCGACCGCGCAGCTAGCGTAATTATCGCTATTCGCTCGGTGGCCGCCAACTTTGGCCGTTGTCCATGCTGTCGTTACTCAATGAAAGGGTGCCGTCACAGTTTCGCGGGCCGATGCACTCAGGTGCACCCTGTCACCGGGCCCGGGTTGCCCGAAGCTCGCTGCTGGCTACTGGCAGACCCATTCGTTGCGGCGGCCGGCTGACCACATCCATCCAGCGGCATTCGCGTTGGCCACAGGGTCGAAGATATCCTCGTTCGCGTACGGAGTTGATGCCCATGTGCTGCGCAGGAATTGGAAAAGCCCGCTGGCGTAGTACGGTGCTGGCCCAACCGCGCGTGGATTGAGTCCGGATTCACAGCGCGCGACGCGGAGCATGTCCTCGCGCGATTGACCATAGCGGTCGGCAGCGGCGTAGATGATGGCGATGATCTCATCTTGCGACCAGCCGTCCGAGCCGTCCACGCCCCCGGAATCACCAGATGAGCCGCCCGAGCGCACATAGTCACCGTAGGCCCAGCCTCGCTGCACGTTGTAGATGTCGCCGAGAAATCCGTTTTGCTGATCTCCAGAGAGTTCCACGGACGCGCCCGCCGGCATGACGACCAGCACCTGGTCGGCGGTGCTCGGGCCGGCGCGGAGATTGAGCGCGGTCGTGGTGGTGGCGGACCCGCCGCCGCTGCCGGTCGGCAGGGAAGATGACGGTTGTTCCGCCGCTCCGGTGCCGGTATCGAGGTACCGCGCGGCGGCCCAGCCGGAGGCGCCCTGGTAGACGACGCCCAAGAACCCATTGGAGCTCTCGCCGGTGAGCTGAACACGTGCCCCATCCGGCATAACGAGAATCACTGCGTAGGTGGTGCCGGGACCAGCGCGCAGGTTCAGCGCACCGTTGGTGACCGTGGCGTTACCGTTGCCGCTCCCGCTGGCCGGACTCCCGCCGTCGAAATCGAGATAGTCGCCGTGTGCCCATCCTGGCCGGCCGTTATAGACGACTTTGTAGTAGCCGCGGCGCGGGCCACCGATGATCTCTACCCAGGCGCCAGGCGGCATGACCAAACGAATGCGCTGGTCCTGGCGCGGACCGGCACGCAGGTTGAGATACGTGGTTGTAACGGCTCCGGCAGCGTGCGCTGGGTGGGAGTCCAGCATGGGCGAAACGAGTCCGGCGGCAAGCACGAGAATCGTCACGAGGCGCAGCGTGCCCCCATGGCGATGTGCGGTCAGCACGACTGGTCGCTCCTTTCCCGCGCCCGGCATATCGGCCGATGACCAGATATGTTCCTGCCAGCACGAGGTGCGTGCGCTGCTGGCATGCCCGGCGACGGGATGGCGGCGATCGCGTCGGACGCGGATCGCGGCATTCGATTGAGGAACGATTCTGCGCCGGATTTCCCGGCATGTTGGCGCCCAAGCGCTGTCCCTCATCAGCGATTGGACGAGCCGGATCGCGGCACGCGCAGCGAGGTGGTTCCAGCCTTCCGACCCGCTGCATCCCGACCCGGCGATGGCTCGCGTTATCGCACAGGGTGGGACACGTTGTCAACGGTTGATCAGCGGGTCATGGTCTCGTCCGGGCTGTGCTTCGATGGCCGCTTCACGATGGCTTAGGGTGTCGCTCACGCGAAACTGCACGGTGCCTGATGTGAACGGTATGACGACAATGTTGTCGTTCCACTGTACCGTCTGTTGATCTCGATCTGGCAGCCAACCAAGCGCATCCGCGACGAGCAGCTCCTGGCCGGTTGTGGCGATGCGGATCGTGATGGCTTCCTGCAGCGGCGCAATTGCCCGGGCGAAGCGATAGGCATGTGCCGCGTCCCAGCCAGTAGTGATAATGAAATCCTCAGGCCGCGGGAACGGCGCGTAGGTCGCACCGGCGGCAGCCTGTGGCGCGGGCACGAGCTTGCCGCTCACAAGACCTTCTATGGCCGTCAGCAGCAGCTCGGCACCGTTTTCCGAGAGCATGCGCTCGATCTCGGGCAATCGCGCTCCCTCGGGCCACGAGACACGTTCCTGCGCGATGACCGGTCCGGTATCCCAGCCAGCATCCATCAGATGAATGGTCACGCCGGTTACCTCGTCACCGGCGCGCAAGGCCCAAAACACCGGTTCTGGTCCGCGCCACCGCGGCAATAACGACGGGTGCACGTTCAGACACCCGAGGCGCGCAAGATCG
>JBHOQQ010000038.1:0-8837 GCA_042408955.1 Thermomicrobiales bacterium | reverse complement strand
ATTCGAGAAGCGGGGATCAACCGGCTCAGCATCGGCGTTCAGACCCTGCAACGGCGGGGCCTGCGCGTACTCGGCCGGCTTCACGAGGCGGCTGAGGCAGAAGCGGCCTTCCAAGCGGCCCGGCAAGCAGGATTTACGAATCTCAGCCTCGACCTTATCTTTGGCTGGCCCGGGCAGACGCTCCAATCCTGGCAAGAGGATCTCGCGGGGGTGCTTGCCTGGGAGCCGGATCACCTCTCGCTTTATAACCTGATTATTGAGCCAGGAACGCCGATGGCTGATGCGGTGGCGCGGAGCATATTGCAGCCGGCAACCGACGATGAAGCGGCTGATATGTACGAAGCAGCCATTGCGCTGCTGTATCAGGCGGGGTGGATTCACTACGAAGTGGCGAATTGGGCGCGCCAGCCAGCGGAGGAGCGTTCAAACGCTGCGGATTTGCCAGAGTTTGCCTCGCGGCACAATGTGATCTACTGGCGCAATGGCGAGTACGCGGCATTTGGCGCCGGTGCGCATGCGCGGCTCGGTGACCGGCGCACGATGAACCACCTCCTGCCTCGCGCGTACATCGAGGCCATCGAATCGGATCAATCACCGGTGTCAAACACCGAGCAGCTCACCCCTGACGTGGAGATGGCGGAGACGATGATGCTCGGGCTCAGGCTCCTGCGTGAAGGAGTGAGCGACGCTGCCTTCCACGCGCGTCACGGTGTAAGGCTATTCGAGCGATTCGGGCCGGTGATCGATGATCTCCATCGCCTCGGATTGATCACGTGCGATGGTGGCCGGGTGGTGCTAACCCACCGTGGCTTGATGGTCGCCAATGATGTCTGTGCCAGATTCGTGTGATCACCATCGGCGCTCGTGCGCTTCATCCCCTGCTTGACAGACGGATGGCTCTATTGGACGATGCATGGCATCGTTGAAGGAGATGGGGCAGCGCAAAGGGGGAGAAATGGCGGCGCAGATCCGAGCAAGAGGTGTTATTGCGCGAGTACCTGGCCAGCCGGGGCAGGTTGAGGAATTTCTCATTGACGAGCCGGGGCCGGAAGATGCGCTGGTGCGTATCCTGGCGAGCGGCGTGTGCCACACCGACCTATCGGCGAAGAACGGCGTTTTCGGGACTGACTATTTCCCATTTTTACTGGGCCACGAGGGCTGCGGCATCGTCGAGCGCGTCGGCGAGCGCGTGACCAATGTCAAGGTGGGCGACCAGGTCATCCTTGCCTGGCGTGCTCCATGTGGCAATTGCCGGTTCTGCCTCGCTGGACAGCCGCATTTGTGTGCGGCCAGCCTGAATGCCGAGGGCAAGATGTACACCACCGACGGCAAGCGACTGACGCCGATTCTCGGCATTGGCACGTTTTGCACCCACACCCTTGTTCACGCTCGCCAGTGCGTTCCCGTGAATCCGGCGCTGAAGCCCGAGCCGCTGTGCCTGATCGGCTGCGGCGTCGCCACGGGCGTGAGCGCGCCGTTCAACTCGGCTCAGGTCAAGCCGGGGCAGTCGGTCGCCGTCATTGGGTGCGGTGGCGTTGGTGATTCGGTCATCATGGGCTGCAAGCTGGCCGGAGCAACAACCATCATTGGGGTTGACGTCGATCCCAAGAAGCTCCAATGGGCCAAGGAGTTCGGCGCGACGCACGTCGTCAATCCCCGCGATGGTGATCCCATCGCTCGAATCAAGGAGATCACCGGCGGCCATGGCGTGAACGTCTCGTTTGAGGTCGTCGGCAAACCGGAAACACTCGACATCGCGTTGTGGTGCCGCGATCTCGCCGGGACGTGCGTCATGATCGGTGTGTATTTTCCGGACGCCCGGCTGGAGCTACCACTGGCGAGATTCTTCGACTTGGGTGGAGTGCTGCGCGTCGCCTGGTACGGCGACATCCTGCCAACGCGCGATTTCCCGACCATGGCAACGTGGTACGAGCAAGGCAAACTCGATTTGGACCGGATCGTGACCCGCGTGATATCGCTCGAGGAGAGCGAGGAGGCATTCCACGCGATGGAGCGGGGCGAAACGCTCCGCAGCGTCATACGGTTGTAGGCGGTATCCTTGCATGCGCCGGTGAAGAATCGCACCCTTCACCGGCGGCAGCTGGGTCGCCGAGTGGTTGGCATCGACGTTCGTCCCGCGGCGGCCTAATGTCGACTTCTCATGACCTAGGCCGCGCGTGGGCCCAGGTGTGCAGTGCCTTAGCGATCGCCTTTCATCTCATCTGCCGGTACCGTGAGCCTGATCGTGTTCGCGCCGACATCGGCGACTGCTTCGATGGGAACGACGATGTCGCGGTGGAAGATGAACCCGGACTTGACGACAAATCCTTGGAGATTGCCGCCATCTCCAAAAATCACGTGATCCACGTTTCCAATCTTCTTGCCATCAGCACCGATCACAGCGGTTCCTTCTGAAATCACGACATCTTGAGGAGGCAGGTTGGTGATCGTTTCGTCCGGCGGAATGCCCTCGGCCGTGGTTGATGGCGCTGGCACGAAGCCCCCAGGATACGGCGCAGCACCTACCGGCCCGCCGATATACACTCGGCCAGCCGCGGACGCTTCCCACGCAGGGCCAAGATCAGACAATGCGCTGTCTGGCGCTTCGATGTACTGGGTTTGGACGAAATCTGGCAGCGCGTCAACCTGAGAAGCCGTCATGCCGAGCACAATGTGGCTGGAGTCAACGCGCTCTATGAGGCCGATATCAATCAGCTTCGGTTGCGAAAAGATTCCTTGACCGGAGATGATGTGCTCAAGGTGCCGGTTTTCGGCGTTCAACACCACGCTGTCGACAGTACCTATCTTCTCGCCATCCGCGCTGACGATGTCCTGACCGACATGGATATCCCTGAGCGAATCGTGCTGCTGTACCATTGGCATTCCTTTCGCCTGCATAGATGAAAGCCGGTGCCTCATCAATGACGGTGCACGTCGCGTGCCAGGAAAGGCATGAGGCCGTGATTCCAAGTGGGGTAAAACTCGGGCGCAAGGTTGCGTTAGCATGAACAGCGTCGGGCGGTGAGATGGTCAGATCACCGGGGAGGGGGGCGTGAAAGCGGAAGAAATTTGCTTCATGACGGCGCGGGAGCTTGCGGAGAGCATCCGCCGGCGTGAGCTTTCGGCGCGGGAGGTGATGACCGCGCATCTCCAACAGATTGCGAAGATCAACCCGCGGGTGAACGCCATCGTGTCCCAACTTGACGAGGAGCGAGCGCTTGAGCTTGCTGAGGAGGCAGACCGGGCTCTGGCTGCCGGGGAGCCAGTCGGACCGCTCCATGGCCTGCCGATTGCCTTCAAGGATTTGGAAGACGCGGTGGGGTTTCCCACGACCTACGGATCGCCGATCTATCGCGACAACTACCCAGCACGGGATGCCCTCGTTGTGGAACGACTGCGAGCGGCGGGAGCAATCGGGATTGGCAAGACGAACGTACCTGAGTTCGGATTGGGCTCCCATACGTTTAATCCGATCTTCGGTGTGACACGGAATCCTTACGACCTCACCAAGAGTGCTGGCGGATCATCGGGTGGAGCGGGTGCGGCCCTGGCCTCGGGGATGCTACCCATCGCCGATGGCAGCGATATGGGCGGCTCGCTCCGCAATCCGGCGAATTTCAACAATGTTGTTGGGTTCCGCGTGTCACCTGGATTGGTGCCAGGGTGGCCGTCGTCGGCGCCCTGGATCGGTCTCAGCGTCAAGGGGCCGATGGCACGCACGGTTGGAGATGTCGCGCTGCTCCTGTCGGTAATGACCGGTCAGGATGCTCGCGATCAGCTTGCGTATCCCGTTGATCCACGCCTCTTCGCACAACCCTTGGACCGGGAGTTTCGCGGCGTGCGTGTGGCATGGTGCCTCGATCTCGGGGGATTGCCACTGGACCGGCGAGTACGAGCGGTGCTGGAAGCGCAGCGAGCCACGTTTGAAGACATCGGGTGCATCGTCGAGGATGCCGCGCCCGATCTGGCTGATGCAGACGGAATCTTTCGCGATCTGCGCGCGTTTCTGGTTGCATCGAGTTACGTGGATCTCCTGGCAACACACCGCCACGAGCTCAAGCCGGAGATGGTCTGGAACATCGAAGAGGGGTTGCGTCTCTCAGCCGTGGACGTGGGCAAGGCGATGGCACGGCAGCAAGAGCTCTTCGAGCGGGTCCGGCAATTCATGATGCGCTACGACTTCCTGCTCTGCGCGGTGAACCAAGTACCGCCGTTCGACCTCAATCTGCGGTACCCGACGGAGATCGAAGGCGTGCCGATGGAGACCTACATCGCTTGGATGAAGTCAGCATACTGGATTACGGTGACCCGGTTGCCGGCCATCTCGGTCCCAGCAGGCTATACCGATGACGGGCTGCCGGTCGGCATCCAGATCGTCGGCCGTTTCCGCGACGATCTCGGCGTGCTGCAGCTTGCATACGCCTTTGAGGGGGCGACGCAATTCTGGAGAAGGCGGCCGGGAGTGGTGGCCGGGGAACGCTGAATTCGAACTGGCGATCCTTCGTTTGCTGGCAATGACACGCTCTTGAGGCCGTGGTTAGGAGACGGTGCCCAGTAGCTGGTCAGACACGCGGCAGGACCTCATCTACGTAGAATCGCAGGAATCCTTCCTGGTCAGGACCAACCTGATGCAGATAGATATGGTCGTATCCAGCTTCGATGAACGAGCGGATCGCCTCCACGAATGGCACCGGATCAGGTCCACAGATGATGACGCTTTCAACATCCTCCGGACGCACGAGCCGCACGGCTTGAGCAAACAACTCCGGAGTAGCGATTTCTTGGCCGAGTTGCCCAGGAAGAGCCGCGTTGGGCCACCATTCGTGAGCGATGCGAACGGCGACAGCCTTATCTGGTGCCCAGCAAACGGTTATTTGTCCATATTTGGGCTTGCCCGTGCCGCCCGCCTGATTGAATGCCTCAATAATTGTCGCTTTCGGCGAGGTGCTGATCAGCCCGTCCCCAAGGCGGCCTGCAAGATCCGCTGACGTGGGGCCTGCTGCGGCCACGTGCAAGGCTGGCAATTGATCAGGCAAGGTAAAGAGCCGAGCCTGCTCGACGGTGAAATACGTGCCGTAGTGATTCACGTTCTCTCCTGTCCAGAGCCGGCGGATGACGGTAATCGCCTCGTCCAGCATTGCCGCGCGGATCTGATACGAGGGCCAGCCAGCGCCGATGATGTGCTCATTAAGGTTTTCCCCAGTTCCAACACCGAGGAAAAAGCGACCGGGCATCATGGCGGCCGCCGTAGCGGCAGCCTGTGCGACAATCGCTGGATGAATGCGCATTGTTGGGCAGGTAACTCCCGTACCCAGCGTCAAACGCTGAGTAGCCTGCGCGATACCGCCAATGACCGACCAAACAAAAGGGCTATGAGGTTGCTTCGGTGTCCACGGGTGAAAATGGTCGGAGATGAGCGCGAAGCTCAGGCCGACCTCTTCGGCTCGCTGGGCGAAGCGCACAAGCTCACGGGGACCATGCTCCTCGCTCGAAAGTGCGTAGCCAAACGCCACCATGATCCACTTTCTCCTTGCTTGAAAAGACCCGCCGGCGCACAAATAGGCCGGCACCGTTGGGTCCCTTGGTGCGCAAGGCATGCCAAGGTGAAAGGACAAGCCCGGATGATGAATGCCACGTCGTTCAGCCTCTGTGCGAGCGGGCCCCAAGCGCAGGTCGCAAATCCGGAGCGTCCTGCCGTTTTCGCGGAACTCAAGCCCTACAGGTCGAGATGTCACAGTTCTTGACGTAGACGCACGGTGCGATGCTGCTCAGGCATCGAGTAGCTCAGGCCTCGCGCGGCGGACGGCAACCGGCGATCGAGAAAATGGCCGCCGGGTGCCGCCGCGTGGCAAAAAGAAGACGATCAAAGCTGGCCAACGCTAGCGAGGATTATGGCCGGAAATCTGATAACGGAGTAATCGTCCGCACGTATTCGGCAATTAGCTTGGCCGCGTTTTCCAGGTCGCGCAAGCTAATCACTTCATTTGGGGAATGCATGTAGCGGTTGGGAATGGAGACTAGTCCGGTCGCGGTGCCCGCACCCGTGCGAATCATCGCGTCGGCGTCAGTACCGCTCGAACGTGCCGCGCCTTGAATCGGGCAATCCATGCCGAGGCGGCGCGCCGCTTCTCGCAGACCCTCGAAAACGACAGGGTTGAGCGATGCGCCCCGCGTCAAAACTGGACCGCCGCCAAGCTTGACCTCACCGTCGCGCTTCTTGTCCGCTCCGGGATAATCGGTCGCGTGCGTGACATCGATCGCGATGGCAACGTCGGGAGCCAAGCGGAACGTTGACGTATAAGCGCCCGCGAACGAGACCTCCTCTCGTGTCGCGGCAACCGCGTAGAGATCTAATTCTGGACGGTCGGCTGCCAGGAGCCGGAGTGCCTCCAGTGCGACAAAAGCGCCGACGCGGTTGTCCATACTCCGAGACGCGCAGAGGTCATCGGTCAGCCAGATCAACGACGCATCAATAACGGCTGGATCACCAACGGTGACGCGCCGAGCAGCGTCCTCGCGGTCCCGAGCGCCGATGTCGATCCAGAGATCGCGAATGTCTGGGGCGCGCTCCTGCTCTTCCTTGCTCAAGATGTGCTTAGCCTTGCGTCCGATCACCCCAAGGACATCTCCCGCATTGCCGGCGATGCGAACGCGCTGGCCAACCAGGACCTGGGTGTCCCATCCCCCGATCGCATCGAACCAGAGGAAGCCCTGCTCATCAATATGCGTGATCTGCAACCCGATCTCGTCGATGTGGCCTTCGATGACGATCTTGGGCTTCCCCTCGGCGCGCAGCCGTGCATAGGAGTTGCCGAGCACATCGTGAAAAACTTCGTCGGCGAAGGTCATCGCCTCTTCGCGCCAAACGCGGGCAGGCGCACGCTCGAACCCAGATGGCCCTGGAGCATCAAGCAACCTGTTGAGAAAGGCAAAGGATCGCTCATCCACCGCTGCGTATCGTCCTTTCATTTGAGCGCTGGCGAACACCTGTCGCCACGGCCACGTCCTAACGTTCAGGAGATTATGCCTTGGGTTGGCGTGGCGTATCCGCGGCGATGCCCGCTAGCTGTTCTAAGATCACTGTCGTCACGGCAGAGGCCATGGCCTCGTGACCAGCCTCGGTGAGCACAAAGGTCTGGAGCTGCTCGGCAGGCGCTGCCTCTGGTGCCAGGGCACCGGACAGCACCTCGGCGGAGGAGATGAGGCGGGCCTGATGGGCGCTCGAAAGACGCGCTAGCGTAGCGTTCCAGCGCCGGAGCTCGGCACGCACGGCCACATGCTCCTCCTCTGCACGCTGATTTGGCTCGATGAGCGAAGCTAGATCGGGTAGAGCAATCGCAAGCAGGCTGACCCGGTGCGCTGCGAGGGTGGCCAGCAAGTGACCCACGCTCCGCTCGAAGGTGCCTAGATCCGTGCCGAGGAGGAAATCGTCCGCTCCCAGCCAGATAACCGCGAGCGCTGGCGTGCGGTGGAAGACCTCGATGAGGTCGGCGCCATCGAAGTTGCTGGCTCTGGCAACGGGAACTGTCGCGTCGTAGACCTCGGCATTGGTGCCGAGCTTTTGGCGAACGCGCTCTGTCCAAGGTTGCGGCGATGCTGCACCTGCGTCTAGGGCCGCCGAGGAGCCGATGAGCACGACGAGAGGGATGTCGCGCGTTGCTGAAGAATTAGCAGTTCGGGCGTCGCCGTCTGCGAGCACGACGATCAAGACGGCAACGACTGCCACCAGGACCATCGCGACGACAATCCAGTAACCCATGGTGCGTTACGGCGAGGTGTGGAGGGCTAACGGCTTGCGCGCAAAAAAGACCACTCGCTCGCTCTCCTCACTGCCAGCGCCGCCGAGGGTGCCCGCGGCATCGCAGAATGCGCGGACCTCAACGACATCGAAGCCAGCGGCACACAGCCAGGCGGTGACATCCGCGAGGGAGTAGGAACGCTCGATATGCTCCTCATCGAAGCGGTCCCACAGGGGTCCACCGGGCAGATCATCGCGCCGCACGAAGAAGGTGAGGTGCAGCGGGGAGAGATCAGTCTCGGGGTCGAACCAGCTTCGATAAATGCCGAAGAGGTCATCGCGATCGGCGGCGATGATGCAGGTATTGTCCCATCCTTCGGCGAAACGGCGGCGCGTGTTGAGATCGAACACGAACATCCCCCCTGGCGCCAAGGCATCGTGCACGCGCGCAAACACCGTAGGCAGATCGCCATCTTCGACCAGGTAGTTCATGCTATCGAAAAAGCTGGTAACCAGGTCGACTTGCGCCGGCAAACGGAGTTCCCGCATGTCTTGCAGGAGCCACGTGACGCTAAGGCCGGCCGATTCCGCAACCTCTCTTGCTCTGGCGAGCATCTCGGGTGACAGATCGACGCCAATCACCTCTGCCCCCGTTGCAGCGAAGATCAGCGTCGCTGCGCCCGTGCCGCAAGCCAGGTCGGCTATACGTCGTGGACGATGTCCATGGTGCGCTAGCCATTCAAGCGTCGCTTCGGCGATATGCTCACCAAAGGATCGCTGGCCGATTCGGTCGTACACATCGGCGTAGCGGGAGTATGGAGGCCAGCGGCGCATGGTGATGGTCATGGTGTCACGCGGGGGCACCAAGCGCGGCGCGAAGGCGCATGGCGGCGTCAATCACCGCTTGCTGATCAACGCCCGTGCGCACGCCCAGCGCTTCAAACGCAGCGATGACACGCTCCGTGGCGACATTGCCTGGCGCCCCCGGCGCGAACGGGCAGCCACCAAGCCCGCTCGCGGCTCCGTCGAAGATGCGGATCCCTTCGCGGTAAGCGGTCAGGACGTTGTCAATCGCCTTCCCGTGCGTGTCATGAAAGTG
>JBHOQQ010000034.1:0-12326 GCA_042408955.1 Thermomicrobiales bacterium | reverse complement strand
GCTCGGCAGCCCGAGGCAGCCGCCGCACTCCGGTCATCTCGTTCGCAATCGCGCGGGCGTGCGGAGCGCGCAATCTCTCTCGACCCGACAGCCGGCTTGAGCCGGCTTTGTGGGCTCAGCGCGGGGACGTTCGCCCGCGCGATGGGGCTGAGCGACCAACCTGACCAAGACGATCGGCGGAACTCCTGGAGCCCCGCGCGATGGCCGCCACCACCCGTCAGGTGGCGGGCATCCGCGCGTCCCGGCGCATACAGCCTGCGCGCGCTGCATCGCACCCCTGCGATTTCTGACCGAGCGCGATGAATCGCGCCCCTACGGACTGATGGCTACCGGCTATCGGCTATCGGCTGAAAGCTGACACCTGATGGCTGATAGCTCCTAGCTCACTGCTCGAAGCTCGAAGCTCGAAGCTCGTACCTTCCCTGACCCCCTCCCCAGCCCCTAGCCCCTATACTGACGGCTGACGACGCATAGCCAGGGAGGAACCTTCGTGAGCGATGGAGCACACCGTGCGAGTGGATCAGAATTGGGGCAGCGCAGGCGCCCGCTCAGCGTCGGCATCTTCATCACCGCCATGGCGGGCGGGATGCGGGACGGCGCCTTGCGCTGGCATGACCTTCGTGCCATGGCCGAGCGCGCCGAAAATCTGGGGTTCGATTCCTTCTGGCTTCCGGATCATCTCATCTTCAAGAACCCAGGAGAGGCGCCGCACGGTCCGTGGGAATGCTGGTCGCTGCTCGCGGCGCTGGCCGCATCCACCTCGCGTATTGCGCTTGGCACCGCCGTCACCTGCGTCGGATTCCGCAATCCGGGGCTCCTGGCCAAAATGGCAGACACCGTGGACGAGATCAGTGGCGGTCGCCTGATCCTTGGGCTCGGCGCGGGCTGGCACCAGCCAGAGTATGAGGCGTTTGGTTATCCCTTCGAGCACCGGTTCGAACGGTTCGATGAGGCAGTGTTCATCATCCGTACCTTGCTGCGCGAGGGAAGCATCGATCACCAGGGCCGGTTCTACACACTCCGGGGGTGCGAATTACGGCCGCGTGGTCCCCGGCCACAAGGACCGCCGATTATGATCGGCGCGCTGGCCTCCAAGCCGCGCATGTTGCGCCTCGTTGCCAAGCACGCGGACTGGTGGAACGGCTGGCTGCTGCACGGGCGGAGCCATCCTGATGAAGTGCCCGCGCTGCGCGCTGCCCTTGATGCAGCATGTGCCGAGGTCGGACGTGACCCGGCGACGCTCGTGCGCACGCTGGGTATCGGGATCGATCAGCGGCCAGTATCTGAGCGGCCTGCCTACCCTGCCGATGGACGCACGCCCCTGACCGGCTCGCCTGACGAGATCGCTGCGGCACTCCGCGCCTTTGCCAAGGAGGGGATTTCCCACCTCCAGGTAACGCCGTTCCTGCCCGGCGTGGCCGGCGTCGAGGCCCTCGCGCCCGTGCTTGATCTGCTTGACCAAGGCTGCGACTAAGCTTGGCTTCCTGGAGGACTCCGGCCTAGTCCGGCTTATGTGTTGACGGTTGCGCGGGTCGCTCGCCTCGCGCGATGCCGGGCGAACCTTGCCCAAACGGTGGAACAACGCCGGTGCCGTCGTCTAAGCGGCGATCCTGCGCCAAACCCTTTCAATGGGTTCGATCACGTGTTGAGCACTCGCCGCCAGGCGTACGCGGCAATGCCATGAGGATGGTGGCGCTTGTCGGGGAGCGGGTTCAATGTTCGTGCATGCTCTGGGTTAAAGCTGCCAGCGCCGCACCAGGATCTTTGCGTCTGGAAACGCCGCCTGCAGCCGGCGGATCACCTCCTGCCGCGCGTCCTCATCGTCCGGCCCAGTCCAAACAAGTTGGAAGCGGCTCGCGCGCCTTAGCCGCCCGGTTGCCTCACCGGCAGCCGCAGTCTCTTCGCTCCCCTCGCGCATCCCTGGCAAGCGCAATGAACTCCAGCCGGGACGCAACCGGATCTCAACGGGAGGCAAGCCGGCGATCCCGGCAATGGCGTCGCGGACGCGCGCTTTGATAGCGTCTTTCGTCTCCCGGATCCCCGTCACCGTTATCACGGTGCGCACCGGTCGCTCCGGACTTCGGTTGATGACCGACGTGGTGAAGATCAGCGCGTTCGGTGTGATCACGCGGTCGCCATTGTCGGTCCGCAAGACAGTCGAGCGGAACGTGATGTCTTCCACCTGGCCTTCAATGTTCTGCCCGACGAACGCGATGCGGTCACCGACGGCATATGGGCGCTCGAACAAGATGACCACGCCGCCAGCGAAGCTCTGGAGGACGATTTGGAGACCCAAGCCGACCGCGATGGTGCCGACGCCGATCGCGGCGATGAGTCCCGACCAGGTCAGGCCCCAGAGACTAAAGAGCAGCGTGGCAGCGACAACGTAGATGGCAAAGGGGATCGCCCGCTCGATCAGGACGCGGGTGTTGTCCGGCAGGGCAGCACGGCTAAGCCGGCGCGTGATTGGCCGCCGCACCAGCCGTGCCACGCTGTAGGCCAGCCCAAAGAGGAGAATCGCCTCGACCAGGCCAAAACCAAGCTCGATGACCTGGTCGAGGGCATCATCCAGCAGAGTGCGCAAGCTCTCAGGCATTCCACCAGCGGCATTCCAGTCAGACGCCGCCTGAGCGCCCTCCCCTCAAGGCAGCCGGGGAGGCGCCGAGCACCGGTCAGCGCTGCAGGCTGCCCTGCCAGCGGGCGATCAGCGCCAGCGTGAGCACCGCGGCGCCAGCCACCTGGGCCGCGTCAAACAGCGCAAAGGCCCAACTGGTGGCTAGCTCGCCACTAACGAACGCGGCCAGGAATCCCACGACGATACTTGCTACCGTCACGAGCGCGGCTCGCAACCGTGGCTCGCGCAGCCGCGCTTGCCACATCGCCACCGCTAGAATGACGCCAGCCGCGATCGGGATGATTTCATACATTGGCAAACCTCCTTCCATCGCTTCATCCTTTGCGGGATCATACGCGGGAGGCACAGGGCTGTCGACCCAGTCTTGTCAGTGTTCGGTATTGCGGACAGAAGCAGGCGGCCCGCTCGTGACGATCGGTCGAGCGGGCAGCGTGGGAGGAGATTCGCAACATGCTGGAACAGCCACTGGCCGTCCCAGCACACGGTTGGCTTATGCCTCTGGGCTCGCTTCTGGCGTAGCCACCAAGATGCCGGCCTCGGCGGCACGCTCGGCCTCACCCAGATTCTCCGCCGTAATCAACGCGGGTGTCAGGTAGTTGTCGTGCTGCTCCGGCTGTTTGCCTTCGCGCAAGTAGGCAACGATGATGTCGAGTGCGCCGCGTGCCTGGCCACCGGGGAACTGCTCGATGGTCGCGGCCATCTTGCCATCGCGGATCGCGACCAGCGCCTCGGGCAGCGCGTCGAAGCCAATGATCGGGATCTTGAGATTGTTGGCCTCGGCAACCTCTACCACGCCGAACGCCATGTCGTCGTTCGCGCAGACGACGGCATCCGGATTCGGGTGCGCCGCTAGTGCGGCCTCCATCACTTTGACCGCCTCGTCACGCCGGAAGAGCGCCGTCTGATCGAAGACGATCTTGATCTTGTCCTGGCCGGCCAGCACTTCTTTCAGCCCCTTGTCGCGGTCGATCGCTGGCGTCGCGCCTGGCTGCCCTTGCAACTCGAAGATCTCGCCGCCGTCTGGCAGGATCTGGATCAGATAGCGCCCTTGCTGGCGTCCACCCTCGACATTGTCGGCGCCAACGTGTGCCAGTGTGTTTGCGCCAGTAACGTTGCGGTCCACCGTGACGACCGGCACACCGGCATCAATCGCGGCCTGGATTGCCGGGGCCAGGGCGTTGGCATCGTTCGGGCTGATGACGATCCCCTTGACACCTTGCGCCACTGCTGCCTCAAGGTCGGCAGACTGCTTGGTCGAGCTCGGCTGGCCGCCTTCCTGGCCATCAAGCGGGACAAGCTCAACATTCAGCTCCGCCGCATGTTCCTGAGCCAGCTTCATCATGTGCACGAAGAATGGGAAGCCAAGGCTCGGCACGGAAAAGGCGATCTTCAACGTCTCCTGGGCCGTACCAGCCCGGGAAATGAGCGGCAGCCCCATGGTGGCCACCGCGGAGGCTTGCACGAAGCGGCGCCGATTGAGCCGATAGCGAATCAACCGGTCAAGATTGTTCATTCGGTGCACCCTCCTCTCGTTCGAACTGACTCCCTGTTCCATCACACGCGTTTCCATGATGCAACTGATGCTGTCTGGATCCCATCGCCCTCCTTTCGCTCGTGGTCATCGTGCCCCACCCGGGTCAACCTGACCCCTCCTCCACCCGCTCACCACCTTTGCGCGGGTGGGAGCGTCCAGTCTCCCGGCCGTCCTACCGGCGCCGCTTGACAAGGCGATCAATATAGACGCTGAGCACGATGATGGCGCCGATCACCACCGGCTGCAGGTAGGACGACACGCCGAGAATGACGAGCCCATTATTGAGCACCCCGATCAGCATGATGCCAACCAGGGTTCCGATCACCCCGCCTTCGCCGCCAAACAGGCTGGTGCCGCCGATGACCACCGCGGCAATCGCTTGCAACTCGTAGTTCTGCCCGGCGATCTGCTCGGCCGAGTTCAGACGGGACGTCAGCAGGAAGGCGGCGACGCCCGCGCAGAATCCAGTGATGACATAGACGCTCATCGTCAAGAGCGTCGTATTGAGGCCGGAGAGGCGGGCCGCCTCGGGATTGCCACCTAACGCGTAGATCCAGCGGCCGTAGCGCGTATAGCGCAGGACGATGTGCGAGAAGATGACGAAACCGAGCAGGACCAGGACCGGAATCGGGATTTCCCAGACGTAGCCCTTGCCCCACTTGGTGAAATCATTCGAAAACGAGCTAATCGGCTGCCCGCCGGACCAGAGGAGCGTTGCACCGCGCCATGCGCCCAACCCGCCGAGCGTGACCACGAACGCGGGAATCTCCAGCTTCGCGATCAAGAAGCCCTGGAGCAGGCCGATCGCCAGGCCGACGCCAACGGCAGCGAGGAATGCATAGAGCACATGAATGCCGCCCTCGTCCTTCACCCCGCCGGCCAGCAAGCTGCGCGTTCCTTTCGCCGCCGATGCCGCGACGATGCCGGAGAAGGCAAGCGCGGAACCGACGGAGAGATCAATGCCGCGCGTGAGGATGACGAACGTCATCCCGACCGCAATGATGCCGACGAAAGAGATTTGCCGCATCACGTTCAGGAAATTCGAGGTTGTGCGAAACCCAGGCTCTAGCGCGGAAAAGACGGCCACAAGCACGAGGAGAAAGATGACCGGAGCGAACCGGCCGAGAAAGTCCACGACGTCCACTGCCCGCGCCGGGCGTGCAGCCGTCACTGATCCGGTCATTGAGCGTGCCATCGTGCGCGTGTCCCCCGTTGCAAGTGCCTCTGTGCTGGTCGCTCCATCCTAAGCGGCGGGGCGTCCCTCATCCAAACCGGTCGCAAGTGCCATGATCTTCTCTTGCGTTGCTTCCTGGCGGGAAAGCTCTCCCGCGATCATGCCACGGCGCATCACGAGGATGCGGTCGCTCATCCCGAGGATCTCGGGTAGCTCCGAGGAGATCATCAGGATCGCCACGCCGCGCTTGGCAAGCTGGCTCAGCAAGTGATGTACCTCTGCTTTCGCGCCGATATCAACACCTCGGGTTGGCTCATCCACCAGGAGGATCTTCGGCTCAAGCGCAAGCCATTTCGCGAGCACCACCTTCTGCTGGTTGCCGCCAGAAAGATTTCGCACCTTCTGCTCAAGGCTCGGCGTGCGGATCTGCAACGCTTCAACAAACGACTGCGCCAGATGCCGCTCCTCCGCCAGACGGACGAACCCGGCTTTGGACAGCCGCCGCAACGCCGCCAGGCTAATATTTTCTCGCACGGCAAGCTCCAGCACGAGCGCCTGCAACTTGCGGTCCTCCGGCACGAGCCCGATCCCCAGCCGGATGGCATCCTGCGGTGAGCCAATGTCAACACGATGCCCGTTGATGAGGATCTCCCCGCTATCGTAACGGTCAGCGCCGAAAATCGCCCGTGCAAGCTCGGTGCGCCCCGAGCCGACGAGGCCAGCGAGCCCGACGATTTCGCCGGCGCGTACGGTCAAGCTGACGTCCTTCAACACAATGGCGGAGGGATCCCGACGCGTCCCGGTGCGGCTGAGACCGCGCACCTCCAGCGCGGGCGCCGGGGCAATGCTTGCCGCTTCCTTCTGAAAGAGATCCTCGATTCGCCGGCCGACCATCAACTGAACCACCTGCTCCGGCGTACTCTTGCTGGTGACCAGGTCGCCTGCGTTCTGCCCGTCGCGCAGCACCGTAATGCGGTCGGAGATCGTGAAGACTTCTTCCAGGCGGTGGGAGATGAAGATCACGCCGAGCCCTTCCGCCTTCAAGCTCCGAATGATGTCGAGCAAAGCGGCAACCTCGGTCTCCGTCAGTGCCGAGGTCGGTTCGTCCATGATGACGATCCGGCTGTTGTAGGAGAGCGCCTTGGCGATCTCGACCATCTGTTGCTGGGCTACGCTGAGATCGCGCACGGTCGCGCCAGGGTCGAGGGTCACACCCAGACGGGCGAGGAGCGCGGTTGCTGCCTCCCGCAGCGTCGTCCAGCGGACGAACCCGTTGGTGCTCGGCTCTCGTCCGATGAAGATGTTTTCCTCCACCGTCAGATTCGGGAAGAGATTGAATTCCTGATAGATGATCGAAATTCCCAGCCGCTGCGCCTGGTTCGGATTATGAAGCGTGACTGGCCTGCCTTGGAGGATGATGCGGCCCTCATCCGGCGCGTAGACGCCGGAGAGGATTTTCATCAGCGTACTCTTGCCAGCCCCATTTTCCCCAACCAGCGCGAGGCATTCACCCGGGTAGACCTCCAGGCTCACCCGGTTCAGCGCCTGGACGCCTGGGAATTGCTTGCTGATGCCCTCCATGCGCAACAGGGGCTGCGCCGCGGGAGGTGCGGTCACCGGTTGCCTTTGTATCACGCTCTCCACGAGATCGCCCTGACGCTCACGCCGACGCTCACGCCTCGGATTACCCCACCAGCAGAGCCGATCGCTTGAAGCATGCCCAGCGCAACACTAGGTCGCGGCAAGACAAGCCTATCGGTTCATTTTGTGCGTTACGTACCAGAGTGCGACTCTCCCTGTCAAACCGGTCAGCTTGCCGGCCAGGAGCTGCTCGGACCCTGAACGTCCTCAAGGCTGCTCCCCCAGGTGGATGGATGGGAATAGGAGACGCGGGTGGTTGCCGTGTTTCCTGGGGCAGCGCAGGCTGAGACTGTGCGTAGGCATCCTGATTGCACACGCACGCTACGGGCGACACCCGGCAGTGAGCTTGGGTGCGCGCCACGGTCACAAGTGATGAGCGGGCTGCTCCGGCGGATGCCTGCCGCGCCGGAGATCCATGAGAGGATTTACCCTCCCCTCGCGCCCGGCCCGGCGCCTGCCTTTCCCCCGCACCCCGGTTGACTCGGGTCGAGCGGGACCCCAGGCTCCCCACGGGATCACCGAGTGCACGCTGCCGCTGGCGTCCGGGCTTGGAGGTCGCGCGCCATGGCGATCGAGCATCAACATCTCTCACTCCTAGAGCATGTTCCCCAGAACACGGTGGTCGTGCTGCCGAAGCCGCTGCCCGCAAACCGCAGTGCGCTCTGGACGCTATTCTGGGCCATTGGTCTCCTGATGGGCATCTTCCTGCGGTCGCTCCTCGATGGATCCGCAGAGATTGCCTCGCCCGGACAACCCCTGCCCAGCGCGATGCAGGCATATGCTGCCGCGCCAGAACAGCCGCCACCCACAATGGAAGTGCACGTCCACGCGGTGCTGGCGCTGCCGACCGCGACCCCAACGCCAACCCTTCGCCCGGTGGCAAGCGCGACTCCGGACCTAGCGAGCCAGACCTCCTTCTGTGGAACAGCAGAACCTGGAAAACTCTGCCGCATCCCGTATCCGCCACCGCCAACACCGACACCCTTCCCTCCCTGCACGGAGATGACCAGGCTTCAGCCGGGGGATTGGTGCGTCTGGCCGACGGAGTCGCCGGAGTATCTCGCCAGCCGGGAGTGACGGGCGCGCTCGCCCCGGCAGGATTAGCCTCTCACCGCGCGCATGAACCGCTCGATGGCAACGATGTGATCACGCGGCGTGGCGAGTCCGGCGCCCATCGTGTTGACTGAGAGGTGCGTCGCCCCGGCTTCCTGCCACCGGGCCACTTCCTCGCGCCATTCTGTTTCTGGTACCGCGCGCAGATCCAGGCGCGCATCAATCCCGATCGAATCTCCCGGCCGGCCGGTTTCGGCGACGTACTGGCGCAGGCGCGTAATCCGATCGCGCTGCTCGTCGTTGATGCGTCCGAGGGGCATCCAGCCGTCGGCGAGCCGGGCAACGCGCTTGAGCACCGGCTCGGCCATGCCGCCCATCCAGATCGGAATTGGCCGCTGGACAGGGAGGGGATTGATCCCCGCCTCGGTGATGCGATGGTACTTCCCTTCGAACGTCACAACCGGGCGTGTCCACAAGAGGCGTAAGACCTCGATTTGCTCCTCGAACCGGCGGGCGCGATCCTTGAAGCTCATTCCCAGCGCCTCGAACTCGACCTCGTTCCAGCCGATGCCGACACCGAGGCGGAACCGCCCAGCCGTGAGAATGTCCACCTCCGCGGCCTGTTTCGCCACCAGCGCGGTCTGCCGCTGAGGGAGGACGATTACGCCCGTCACCAGGGACAGGCGTGGCGCGACGCCCGCGAGAAAGCCGTAGAGCACGAACGGCTCATGAAATTGATCCTTGTGCGTATAGCGCTGCCAGCCTGGGCGGTGGGATGGGTCGGCGCCGAGGACGTGATCGTAGGCGAGCAAGTAGTCATAGCCCAGATCTTGCGCGGTTTGGGCGTACTCCCGGATCACCGCTGGATCTGTCCCAATCTCAAGCTGAGGAAACGTGACTCCCAATTGCATGCTTACTCATCTCCATGTGGACCAGCCTTGATCCATGGCGCACCGAGTGTGCCAGTGCCCCAGCACACCATCATCCGGCAACAGCGAGGGCATTGTAGCGTCCGTGGCGTCCGCGACGATGCCCGGCCATTCTTGCAGTGCTGCTCCCGAGCTTTGACTCGCTCGCACCCGGTCACGGATACTTCGGATTGTGAATTCGCGCACGAAGGAGTGATGGGTTGCTGAACATCCCTGCCGGGCGCGAATCGAAGCGCGCCAGCGGACGCCGGTGCCCTCTGTGGTGGTGCGCGGCCAGCTGAGATACGGGCGCTCGGGGATTGGCTCATCCGGCTACACGGGGGTGGACATAGGTAGCGAACGATGCGAACGATTCCAAGCAACGGGCCCGACCCGGATGCGGACAGCGAGCTGCGCGCAACGGCCGGGCAGATCACCTTTGCGCGCACCACGAGCCATCCCGCTGAAGCGGGCGTGGCCGGCGAGGCGGGAGCGGGCATTCCGGATATTGTCATTCGCCGGCTGCCAGTCTATGTCCGCACCTTGCGGGCGCTTCAGGAGCACGGTGTCGGCTCCGTCTCGTCCGAAGAGCTGGCGGGCCAGATCGGCGTGACAGCGGCCCAGATCCGGCGCGATCTGTCCTATTTCGGCAAGTTTGGCAAGCAAGGCAAGGGATACGACGTCGGGTTTCTTGCCGGGGCGATCGGGCGCATCCTGAAACTGGACCGGGAGTGGGACGTCGCGCTCGCCGGGTTCGGCAATCTCGGCCGAGCAATAGCGCATTATCGCGGGTTCGTGCCGTCGTCCTTCCGCATCGCGGCGATCTTTGACCAGAACCCGGAGCACATTGGCCGGGAGATTGATGGGTTGATCGTGCAAAGCGACGAGCGCATCGAGGCGGAGATCGCCCGGCTGGGGATCCGGATTGGGATCGTCGCGGTTCCGGCGAGTGCTGCTCAGGAGGTCGCTGAGCGCATGATCGCTGGCGGCGTCCAAGCATTGCTCAACTATGCGCCCGTCGTCCTGAAGGTGCCGGCAGGCATCATCGTCCGCGAGATCGACCCGATCAGCGCCCTCCAGAGCATGACGTATTACTTGGAGGAATAGCGGCTGTCGCCCACGCCAGGGCCCATGTCTGGCTCCGCGGATGGAGACCATCCCTGCCCGATGACGGTCACGATCTGCAATTCGGCTACTTCCTCGATCCGGCGGCAGGCGACCCTGGCCGCACCATCGAGGCCGCCCACCAGCTAGACGGCCTCGGCTATGACCTGATCGGCATTCACGATCCCCAGACCAGCCGCGGCCCGCGGCCCGCGCCTTCTGGAGTGGTCAGTCCCTGCGGCACCGTGGTGAGGTCTCTGTGGTGGGTGCGCAGCCCGGTCCGCTGCTCGCTCACGTGATCAGCATCTGGCTCGGGGTCATCGGCCCGAGGGCGCTGCGCCTGGCCGGTGAGCGAGCCGACGGCTGGATCCCGTCCCTGGCCTACATCCCACCATCCCAGGGGGTACAATCCAATGCCATCATTGACGAAGCAACCCGCGCCGCTGGGCGAGAACCAACGGTTGAGTCAGGCACCAGCGACGATGACCGGCAGATCGTCGGGCCGCCGGATCATGGGATCACCATCCTGATGGTCATTGTGGAATCACGACGCCCGCGTTCATGCTCTTGCTGGAACACGGCATTGGCCTGATGTTCCTGACGAGCGGCGGCACGTTTCGTGCCCGCCTGGTGACCGACCTCAGCGCCAGCCTCGACGTGCGCCAGCGGCAATACCAGCGCGCGGGAGACGAGGCGTTTTGCGCCCGGATCGGCGCGGCAATGATCGCGGGCAAGGTGCACAATGCCCGGGCGCTCTGCATGCGCCGCGATGGTGCGGTGCCCGACCCGGAGATCCTGGCGGCCGCGGCCGCGATGCGCGGTGTGCTAGAGGCGCTGCCCGCGGCGCGGACACGCTCCGAGATCATGGGCCTCGAGGGAGAAGCGGCGCGCCACGCGTTCCGCGTGCTGGGCCGGTCGCTGCGCCCGCCGTGGGTTTGGCAGGCGCGTGCCCGCCGTCCCCCGCCCGATCCGGTCAATTGCCTCATCTCCGTGCTCTCGACCCTGCTTCACGAGAGCTGCTACGCGGCGCTGCACACCGTGGGCCTTGATCCCGCGTGCGGTTTTCTGCACGCGCCGAAGCCAGGCCGCGCGGCACTTGCGCTGGATCTGATGGAGGAATTCCGCCCATTGATCATTGACTCCCTCGTCCTTACCCTGCTCAATAAGCGGATGCTCCGGCCTGAGGACTTTGTGCCTGGGCCACGCGGCGCGGTTCATCTCGGTCAAGATGGCTGGCGGACAGTGGCGCGGGCCTACGCGCGGCGCATGCAAACCCTCGTGACCCTACCGGGACGGTCGCGGCGTATCAGTTACCAGAAGGTGCTGGAAGTGCAGGCGCGAGCGGTCCGCAAGGCCATCATGGAAGATGCACCGTATGAGCCATTTCTGGTTCGATAATCTATTCACAGGCAGCGATGCGGCACGTTGCAGCGCGGTTCTTGGGAAATGGCCCGCGCGGCGGTCTCGCACGAGATGCTCGTGGAGCATTTTCCGCGGATCTTTGCGGCATTTCAGGTGCGAGCATCACAAAAGTGCCGGTTTTCCCAGGAGATGCTCGCGGCAAGCCGAAGGGCGCGTCCGGACGCGGAATATTGCCTGGCCGGACCTGCCGGATGAGCAAATAGAGGCGAATAGAACGGGGTGGCGGATTGCGATGCTCGCGGCGAACACGAACGGTGCCAAGGCTCGGGGTAGGACCATTGGGCAGGGGGCAAGGGCTTGCGTCCGGACAGGAGTCATGCGAAGATAGGGGTCGTATCGTGGCTGGTATGCCACGGGGATTGAAACCAATCTTTCGTAATCTTCTGGTTCCGCGCGGCGAACCGGGTCGTATCGTGGCTGGTATGCCACGGGGATTGAAACTAACTACTACTACCTAAGCCTCCCGTTCTCATACAAGAAGTCGTATCGTGGCTGGTATGCCACGGGGATTGAAACGTAATAAACCGTCACGGTTTTGTTCGTCCCGTCGCGGCTGGTCGTATCGTGGCTGGTATGCCACGGGGATTGAAACAATGAAAACAACTCCGATTCAAAGTAGAGTAGCTCCTGTCGTATCGTGGCTGGTATGCCACGGGGATTGAAACTTGTCTAGCTCGGGCCCGAACGGGTATCCCGAGATAGACGTCGTCGTATCGTGGCTGGTATGCCACGGGGATTGAAACCCGTACAGATCTAGATTCCGCCGCCGAACGAATCGTTCGGCAGCCGGTCGTATCGTGGCTGGTATGCCACGGGGATTGAAACCGGGGTTATCCCGCCAATCGGCTTCCTGCC
>JBHOQQ010000024.1:0-48811 GCA_042408955.1 Thermomicrobiales bacterium | reverse complement strand
GTTCGGATCTGGCTCATCCGGCTCAAACGGCGATTGGACGAACCGAAGTTGCCCTCACCCTTATCCCGACCCAGAGGGCGCCCCGCCGATCTCGGGAGAGGGTAGGTCATGATGCAGCGTGGCCCGTCTCGTCCATTTGCATCCAACGGTAGCGCGGGGCTTGAGCGTTGCGCGAAAGGCCGTACCACGGCAGGTTTCGTTAGCATCATGATGAGTCTGGACCACCGCGCCTTGGGATTCGCCGGGATGGCTTGTCCCATGCTTGCCGAGGGAGTGGGGTTCAAGCTCGGTGTGAAAGACGTCCCTCACCCCCATCCGGCCCAGAGGGTGCCGTTCCACGACGGAGACAAAGGGAGAAATTGTGGATCGCCACGAGTCGCTCGGAGGGGCGCGATTCATCGCGCCCCTACAAACTTCTGTGGCTGAACGCTGGCGGCTCAGCGCTCCGGCTTAGTCCACGGGAGTGGCACTGCCAGCGATGGCGTCGGCCTCAATTTCCACCACGAGCTCCGGACGGATCAGGCTCGTTACTGCCACCAGGGTGGCCGCGGGCCGGATCTGTCTGAAGACGTGGGCGAGCTCATTGGCAACCTGCTCCGCGGCGCTGATGTCTGTGACAAACACCCGATACCGAACGACATCTGCCATCGAGGCTCCGGCCTCCTCGAGTGCCTGAGCAATCGTCTTGAGAATGTGCCTGGTTTGGGCGGCGGCATCGCCCGGGGCCACCGGCAGGCCATCCTGCATCGCCGTTGTGCCTGACACGAACACCTGATCGCCAACGCGCGTTGCCCGGCAATAGCCGATTTGCGCTTCCCAGGGCGCACCCGAATAGATACGCTGTCGCACTGGCATAGATGTCGTCTCCTATTACACAGTTCCCAACCCGAGAGCGTGGAACCACGCTACCTGGAGAAGCGTACACTTGACAACAAGTTGACGCTGAAGGCGTCGGGCTGCCATGACGTGCGAGACGCAGGAGAGAGCAGGGTGATCATGACCTTTCTGAGACGAGGCGCCGAACGCTCGATCACGGAACGTAAACACGAATCTGGTAGTCGCCTGGCGCTGGCGGCGCTGCTTTTCGTGGCCTTCGTTGCTGGCGGAATGACGAATCAGCTCATCGTGCAGCCACGGCTCGGTGCCGGCGCGTCGTCGTCGTTCACGGATTTGCCGGAGTTCCAGACCTTGCAGCGAACTTGGGACCTTATCCACGAGCAATACGTTGACGAGGCAGCCATTGATGATCGTACCCTCATGTATGGAGCGGCCAAGGGAATGGTCGAAGCGCTAGGAGACTCGGGGCATTCGACCTTTCTCACGCCAGAAGAAGCGGAATCGTACGAGGCCTCGCAGCGAGGAGAGCTCATCGGCATCGGCGTGCAGCTAGATATCGTTGGCTCACGCCCAGTCGTTATTGCGCCGGTGGACGGCGGTCCTGCTGATCGAGCCGGGGTGCGCGCGGGTGATGTGATCCTGGCGATCAATGGAGAATCGACCGATGGCATGAGCATGGTTCGCTTGCGCAACTTGCTGCTCGGCGAGGTTGGTACGACCGTGACGTTGACGCTCGAACGGGAGGACGGAAGTGGGACCTATACCGTTGTTCTGACGCGCGAGCGCATCAAACTCCAACTGGTGAGCTGGGCCATGCTGCCAGATCACGTGGCGATGATTCGTTTGAACCAGTTTTCGGTCGGTGCTGCGAAGGCAGTGCGCGAGGCATTGGAGCAGGCGAAATCGGCGGGCGCGCAGGCGGTGATCTTCGACTTGCGGAACAATCCCGGTGGCTTGGTCTTTGAAGCCATCGGTGTCGCCAGCCAGTTTCTTCCCGAAGGTTCGGTCATCTATCAATATCAGGAGCGCAATAGTGAGCCCAAGCCAGTCCGAACGGTCGGCAATGGGCCGGGGCAGGACCTTCCGCTGGCGGTGCTGATCAATGGTGGATCGGCGTCGGCGGCGGAGATAGTAGCGGTGGCTCTGCGAGACAATGGACGTGCCGAGCTCATCGGCGAGACAACCTTTGGGACAGGCACGGTATTGTCGCCCATTCCTCTCGATGATGGCTCAATGCTGGTGCTGGGCACGGGGCTGTGGCTGACGCCCAAAGGCGAGCAGATGTGGCACAAAGGGGTCGCACCGACGATTGAAGTCGCGCTTCAACCAGGCACCGATCCGCTCAACCCATTTGACGATACGGACATCTCACCAGATGAGCTCGCGGCCAGCAGGGACGCGCAGGTCCAGCGGGCAGTGGTGGTGCTCGCCGATCTGCTCGATCGAGAAGCACCGAGCGCCGCTGCTTGATGGCCGGGCGATTCTCGCCGTCGCATGGCGAGATTGGCTGGCACGCGGTGTGCATGTGCGCCGGCGCCTAGTGAACCGGCGACGATGAGCGTCGCCAAGCTGGTGTATCGTGCAAGAGTATCAAGAGCGGAAATCATTGCCGCCGGGAAGGCGGGAGATCGCTGGACGTGAGCCGTCTTGGGTCCAGACTCCGAATGAAGACGACGGCTCCCGACGGATGCGACGCGGCTCTGTGCGATCTGGTCCAGCCGGCGCATCGCAACGTGGTATCGTTCAAGACTGCGCTAGGCTGATCCCTAGCCGAACGTTGAAGCTGGCCGTGGGAAGATCGTGCGGAGCGTGAGGGGAGGCAGATTCACCCGTGATGTCAACAGAGAGCTGGCCACAACCCGCCGTCCGACTGTGGACGCTGGCGCAGCGATTTCAGAAGTTCATACTTGTTGGCGCTTTCGGTCTCGCTGTCAATCAAGGTGGATTGTTTCTCTTCCACGATCAGGTGGGATTGCGTCTCTCTCTGAGCTCGCCAACCGCGATTCTCATCTCCATGGCGGTGACCTTTGCGCTGAATGAGCGGTGGACCTGGCACGACCGAGGCAGTGGACCTATTCTTCACCGTTTGTTTATGTACTTTCCCATCAATTCGATAGGTTTGCTCATCAATTTCGGTGTTCTCTCTCTACTTGTGCATGATTTTGATATTCACTATCTCATCGCAAATCTTTGCGGAGCCGGGCTTGCCGCGGTGTGGAATTTTTCGCTCAATAATCTCATCACCTGGCGCGAATAAGACGGTGGGCACGCGGGACCAGCATGGGACGTGGCGCAGCGGCGGCGCAAATCATCCAGGAGACTAGCAGGGCGGCCGTATCGAGTGAGCAGGGCTTGCAGGCGGTCGGCGACAAGCGGTGGCTTGTGCGCTTGTTGCTACTCTTTCTCCTCAAGGGCGTGCTCTTCGTCGCAATCTTTGCCCCATTCACCGGCCACGACGAGGTCGATCACTTTGCGTACATCGAGCGGCTGGCGCAAGGAGATGGGCTTGGCGTGGTCGGGGAGACCCGGCTTCCTGCCTGGGCGGCACCGTACCAAGCGTATGTAGCCGATTATCCCTACAACGCCGAAATGATCCAGCCGCCACTGTATCACGTGTTACTCGTGCCCTTGTATTGGGCTATTCCTGGTGATCAGGTCACTAAGCTGCTGGGTCTTCGCCTCGTATCGGTGGTGCTGGGCGCGGTCGCGCTCTGGCTGGCGTATCTGATCGCGAGCACTATCTTTCCGGACGAACCGCACATGCGCGCGGCAGTGGCGATCTTCGTCGCTCTCCAGCCTCAGTTCTCTTTTGAGGCGGCAATCGTCAATCACGACATCCTGCTCATCGTGCTCGCCTCGTGCCTGATGCTTCTGCTGGTGAGGGGTGTGCACGGCGGTTTGACGAGACGCCGGCTCGTGGTGATTGGTCTGATTACCGGCGCTGGGCTGTGGACCAAGGCGAGCTTCGGGCTGATGTTGCCCGTGGCTGCTGCCGCAATTGCCATGGTGGCACGGGAGCAGAGGTGGTCGCGGCGACGATTGCTCCAGGCGCTAGCGCTGGGGTTGGGTCTGCCACTCCTGATCGCCTCTCCATGGTTTGTCCGGTCCTTTCTGCTGTACGGCGATCCGACGGGCGCCCAGCGCTTGCGCGAGATCCCTGGGTTTGGGGAGCAGGCGGCAGGCTGGCTGGACATGATCATTTCCCCAGTGTTCTGGCGAGGGCGGCTCGAAGACTTTTGGGGCAATTATGGTTGGCGCCTGATCCCGTTCGATCCCGGTACCAACACGGCGATTTACGTGCTGTGGGGGATCGCCGGTATCGGACTCCTCGCACTCATGGTCCGAGACGTGATGAGGCGCACGCGCCAGCAACGCACGTGGCTCACTCGGCAGCAATGGCAAGCGGTGGGGCTCGTTGGCATGTGGGTGGGCGCGTTGATCTGGGGCGTTCTCTACGTGGGCACCATCCAGTTTACGCAGTCTCGCTTCGCTTTCCCAGCCATGGCGGGCTTTGGCCTGCTGACCGCCCTGGGATACGCAGCGGTTCTGCCGAGGCCGCTACGGCCATTCTTGCCGCTGGGCATGTTTGTCGCGCTCGTGTTGCTCAACGTGATCACCGTGATTCGGTTCGTTATTCCGTTCTACTTTGGCATGGCGAGCGCGTCGCTGCACTGATAGCGAAGGGTGACGATGCGCCTCACGGTGCTTGCTGGGGTCCTGGCCGCGGCGGCAGTGACCGTCCTAGCGACCGCGATCCCGATTGACGTCCGTCACAGTGCACCCTACGGCTTCAGCCTCACCGCTGACTTCCGTCGCTCGATTGCCGTCAACGGGGGATACATCCGGCCGAATTACGATCACTTCAACCGGCTGGATCTCGATCTCCGGGCCTACACGCTTGGCCAGGTGTATGATCTCACGATTCACATCCGGCCCGCGGAGCCCGGTGCTCCCGATGTGCGCCAAATCTCCCTGGATGTTCCTGCCGAGCGAATCTTCCATGCTAAGAAGCCGTTTGCTAACCCGTTTCTGACCGTGAGGTTCCCGGAGATTCGCGATTCCGCGGGGAAAACCTACTATGTCTGGGTAGAGACTGGACCACGCAACCGGGACGCCGTTGTTGCCCTTTGGAGCATCAAGAGCTACTCGCGCCTCACGGGGTGGACAGTGTTGAGCACCTTCCTTCAGCAACGGGTTGGGGATAGTACGGCGGCGCGCGTGGCATTGATTTTGCTTGCGGTAGCGATTGTGACCATGACCGGCGTCATTGTCGCCGTGCTCACCGAGCTTGGCCTGGGTGAGCGAGCGATCTGGACTCGATTTCGCGATGAAGAATGGCACAGGCACGAGCACGGTGGTATACAGTAGCCTTTGGCGCGTCACCAAGGGGCTGGCGCACCAGCGTGTCCTGTGCTTCGAATCGTGAAAACGAGACGTTGCCGCGCGGTTTGGCGAGCTTGAATCAGGCAGCGTCCTTGCGCGCAGCGATGCATGAATGCCACGGAAGGACGAACGATCGATGACAATCCCGTCCAATGGTCAGACCCCGTCGAATGACCTGGAGCGCTCTCAGTCGCGGGTTTCCCCTGGCGCTGCTGATAAAACGACATTGATTATGGGTGCCGGGCCTGGCGGGCTGTGCTCGGCATACGTTCTGAGCAAAGCCGGCGTGCCCGCGATCGTCGTCGAGAAAGCCCCGTTTGTCGGTGGACTCGCCCGTACCATCCGGCGGGATACGGAGTATGGCGAGTTTAAGTTCGACATCGGTGGGCACCGCTGGTTCACGAAAAACGACGAGCTCAACGACCTGTTCCGAGAGGTCGTTGGAGAAGAATTAATGTGGGTCAATCGCATTAGCCGCATCTATTTTGACGGGCGCTATGTCGATTACCCGTTGAAGATTAGCAATGCGCTCAAGGCGATTGGCCCAGTGACAGCCTCCAAAGCGATGGCCGATTACTTCCTCACGCGCGTCCGCCAGCGGATTCGCCCTCGGCCCGTCGTCTCGATGGAAGACGCGTATATCGACCAGTACGGCCCAACCCTCTACCGGCTCTTCTTCCAACGGTATTCCGAGAAGGTGTGGGGGCTGCCCTGCGACCAGATGAGCGGTGACTGGGTTGCCCAGCGCACGAAGGGTATGTCGCTGTGGACGGCGGTGAAGGACGCCATCATCCCCTCGAAAGGAAAGGTCGTCAGCCTGATTGACGAGTTCATGTATCCACGTAACGGATTTGGGCGATTCTCGGAACGCATGGCTGACGCTGTCGTGCGGATGGGCAATGAGATTCGCCTGAATGCCGGCGTAGATCGAGTCCACCGCGTGGGGAATCGTGTCACCGCGGTGACGGTGAGCACACCGGCCGGAACCGAGCGGATCGAAGCGGCGAATTTTATCTCTTCGATTCCACTGACATTGCTTGCCAAGATCATCGAGCCAGCACCGCCCCAGGATGTGCTGGATGCCGCGGACAAGCTGACCTTCCGGAACATCATCACCGTCAACCTGATGCTCAAGCGCCGGCAGGTAACGCACGATACCTGGCTCTATGTCCACGACCGGAATATCCTCTTCGGCCGGTTCCACGAGCCGAAGAATTGGAGCCCGGCCATGGTGCCATCAGACGAATACACCTCGCTGGTGGTGGAGTATTTCTGCTCCTTTGGCGACGCCATTTGGTCGATGACCGAGGAGCAACTGGTGGAGCAGACGGTCAAGCATCTCGTCAACGATCTTCGCTTCATTGACCGGAGCGAGGTGCTGGACGGCTTCATTGTCCGCGCGCCGCGGGCATATCCGTCCTATGTGATCGGCTACGACAAGCATTTGGCGAAGATCAAAGCGTTTGTCAACTCACTCGAGAATCTCCAGATCATCGGGCGATACGGAACCTTCCGCTACAACAACACCGACCATTCCATCGAGACAGGACTGCTGGCGGCAAAGAACGTGCTTGGCGAGCGTCACGACCTAGATCAGGTGAATGCCGAACAGGAGTATCACGAGATTAAGCGAGTCGCCGTGCCTGCGGGCGCGGCGCGCCGGTAAACAGCATCTGCTGGCAGCGCTCGCGGGAACGTTGAGCGAGCGCTGCCAGATTCCCCGAATGCTGGAGTCCGATCTATGGTTGAGCTGGCGCCACCGGCCAGCCCGCAGAAGGCGCCATTCCCCACTGGAGCCCTGATGCTGAGAGCGCGCGCCGCGTGGCGGCTTGACGCATGGCCGGTCACTCGCAAATTTCTACTCGTCTTGTGCGTGGTTTACCTGGCCAAGCAAGCGCTCAACGTTGTCATCTTCCCGCCATTCACCGGCCACGACGAGGTTGCCCACTACGCGTATTTGCAAACGGTGGCAGAGGAGCATCGGGTGCCAGTCCTCCCGGACCTCACTGGCTGGCCCCCGCCGAACGTGGAAAATCCCGCTCCTCCGCCAGGCGATTATCTTCCCGACTACTTCTATCGATACTGTTTGTACGTGTTGTATTGGGATCGCTGTGAGCCGGCGAACGAAGCGTATTTGCGAAACCCATTTCACGTCGTTTTCTACACGATGGGAGTGGGATTGAAGCCTGTCGGCTATCAGTATGCTGCTACGCATCCACCCTTGTATTACGCGTTGCTAACGCCACTCTATTGGCTCAGCAGCGGTGCATCCCCAGAGACACGCCTGTACCTGTTCCGGTTCGCTGCTATCCCGTTCGGACTACTCACCGTCCTCCTGGCGTATCTTACTGTCCGGGCACTTTTTCCAAGCGACGCGTTTCTGGCGATCACCGTTCCAGCCTACGTTGCATTTCAGCCGCAGATTTCTTACGAAGCGGCCATGCTGAACAATGACATCCTGGCCATCGCGCTCTTCAGTTGGACCGTCTATTTGCTGGTTGTGGGCATTCGCAATCACTTCCCCAGGCGAACGTGTGCCATGCTTGGCTTCGCCTTCGGGCTGTCCCTGCTCGCCAAGGGCACCTCGATGACGGCCGCTCCGCTGATCGCGCTGGCCATCGTGTTGAGCGTGGGTGTGCGGAACGTTCGCGCCTGGCTCGGGCGTGGAGCGATGGTGGCAGGCCTGACTTTCTTCATTGCCTGGCCGTGGTACCTGCATATGTACCGCACCTATGGCAACTTCGATGGCTTCGAGCAGCTCCAGGCATTGCAATGGTGGAATTACTGGGGACGGGAGAAGCCTGGGTTCTGGGAGCTCTTCTGGAGCCAGAAATTCGCGGTCTGGCGGTGGCGAGAAACATGGGGCGAGTTCGGGTGGCGGCGGATTCATTTGGCGGAATGGCTGCTCTGGGCCATCGCCGTGCCTCACCTCCTCGCGCTTGTCGGACTGGTTATCTATGGTGTCCGTGAGGGCCAGGGGTGGTGGCGGGAGCGCGACGCGGTCGTTGAACTGTGGCGTGCCAAGGCGATCGCGTTGCTCGTCATCACGCTCATCGTGGCCTACCTGGCGGTCGTCCAGTTCGGCACGCAGTTTGAGCTGACCCAGGCACGGTACTACTTTCCCGTGATCAATGCGCTCGCTATTGTCGTCATGCTCGGCTTGCGCACCGTGATTCCAGCAAGCTGGCGCTCGTATGGACAGGCACTCGTGCTGCTCGCGTTGCTCCTGCTCAACTTGGTGATCTATTCCGGCTACGTTATCCCCTACCGGTTGGGAGGATGGGTGTAGTGGCGAGCGACGCTAAAGCATCCGGCAATCGAGACCGCAGCGGCGACCTCGGCCTGCGCTGGTGGCTCTGGGTCCTGGTCTCGGCTGCGTTGGTCGGGTTTGTGGCCCTGGCGCGCTTGACGACCTACCAAACGATGACCGAGCGCGGGAGGGGGTACGTCTGGGAGCAGTGGTGGCGGCTGCGGCGAGACCTGCCTGATATTGGACGACCTGGCTTCATGGTCGCCGCGTATCTGCTCATGCTTGCCTTGGTGGCCGCCGGATCGCTCTTTGCTCTGTGGCTCGCTCTGCTAGCCGATGAGACGGACGACCGCGTGCCAGCAGCGAGGCAGCAAGACGACGCGGCCGCGCCACCTCCTGAGGCGATCAACCCCTTATGAGTGCCAGGCGCGAGATGAAGCGTCCGCCAATCCGGCCTCTCATTTGGGTGGCGCTCTTCTCCCTGCTCGCACTGTGGGTGGCTCTGCGTTTGCACACGTTTTCCATTTGGAAAACCGTGCGGCTTCCGGATGGGCAAGCGGTACGGATGCCCGATGGCTACGGTGCGGTCGATCACCCGTTTCATACTGTGCGCGCGGAAACTCTCCGACGCGCCTTAGCCGACGGCCACCTCTTACGCTGGGTCAGCCATCACCAGGGTGGCTACCCGGTGGAGTTCTATCCCCTTGGCGCTGCCGGGCTTGAGGTGGGATTGTGGACGCTCCTTGGGGGCGCGCTGCCGATGGCGGCCGTCCACAAGATTGCCGTCTGGCTGATCTTTCTGTTGCCAGGTGTGGGATTCCTACTTCTGGCCCGGCGCGATCGCACGACATCGGGAGTAGCGTTGGTCGCGCTGGCGATCCATGTCGCCGTTCGTGGCTGGTGGTGGTCCGGCGGCTCAATGGAGCTGATCGAGTGGGGCCTAATCACGAACGTCGCCGGAGCAACTGCCGCGTTCCTCTTCCTGCCGCTGGCAACATCGTTCCTTTCGCAAGGCCGGGCTAGGGATGGTGTGGGCGCGGCATTCTTCGCCGCGCTTGCCATCTACGCGAATCCCCGTAGCGCAATCGCGTTAGGCGCTGCTGCACTGGGAGCTGCCGCCGCGCAAGCTGTCCCTGGAATTGACGTCAGACCGCGCTTGAGGGCGGTCGTCACTCGCATCGTCTGGGTGGCAGCCGTCGCGGCAATGATTTCGGCGCCGGAGCTTCTGTCGCTAGCGCGATTTCACGCCTTGTACTACTTCGTCCGGTACGAGCAGTATGTTGACTTGGGAGCTTACTGGCGCTCTAGTATCGAGGCAGTCTCCGGGCCGGTTGCCGTGGCCGCGAGTGCTGGGCTCATCCTGGGGATGTTCGTCAAGCGGCTGCAAGCGCGGGCAGTCGCCACCACTCTGATCATCTACGCGGCAGTCACAGTTGCGCTCACCCTGGCATCGGCGGATGGCAACATCGCCCAGCAGTTAGAGACGACGCGGTTGATGCCATTCCAGCGGTATCTCGCAATCTACCTGGCCGCGCTGGCCATCATGTGGGTGGCAGAGTGGGTGAGGCGTGCCGCGGGCGCTCCGTTGATCGCCCGCGATGCCGCGTGCGTGGCGATCGCTGCGCTGGTGCTCGTGGTGTATGTGATGCATCCGGTCTCGCTGATCCCCGACAAAGACCGCAGCCTCCTCGCCACTCCAACTTCGGCGACGCCATCGGTCGCTGATTTGCGCACCGCGATCCAGGTGGCGGATGCCGAGGCACCCCCGAGCACCGCCATCTATATCGTGGGCTCGCCGCTTGATTCCCCGCTGACCTGGCATACCCAGCTTTGGGCTCCGTTGTGGACAAGCCGGCCACTCTTTTACGATGACTGGCTCTGGTACTGGCAGACCTGGCATATCGGGCCTTACAACCCGTTCAGCGAGCATGCCTACGATGCGACTAGAATGCCGGAAACACTGACGCCGGAGTTCCTCACCCGCCACGGGATTGGCGCCGTGGTGCTCGCAGAGACTGCGCGATCCCAAGAAGCCGCGCTGGCGGCGAGGAGTGCGCCGAACCTAAACCTCATTCGCGGTGGGATGTACGCGGTGTACGTGGTGCGCAACGCGCGGACACTCGCCACGGTGGGCGAGCGTAACTTGGAGCTCACGATCGCTGATCCGGGACATTTGCGCTTCATTGGCGAAAGCGATGGCGGGACCGCGATCGTGCGCGTGAACTGGTTCCCCCGCTGGCGCGCGACGGTGAACGGCAGACCCGTGCCGGTGAGCCGGCAGGACGATGGCTATCTGGCGCTTCCCGTACCAGATGGGCTGATCACTCTCGACATAACCTACGCGGTTGATGGGTGGGATTGGTTCGGGAGGCTCCTGTGCGTTTCCGGTGCGATAGCCGCGTGCCTCTGGCTGGTTCGTGGCCGCGCAGCCGTGGCGGTGGCGGCGTGGACGTGAGCGATTCCTCGCTCCACGTGAAATGCCGGGGCAAGGCTGGTGCTTGCGCAGCTCCGCAAACCCCCGCTCTTGCCCCGTGACAAAGCTCAAACCCACTGAGCGATCGGCGTATCAATGAGCGTCGGAAGATCGCGGGTGAGCGCTTCGCGAATCGCTGCTTCCAAGGCGTGCGGATTCTCGGCGCGGACCGCCGGGATGCGATAAGCCCGAGCAAGCTCAACAAAATCGGGATTGACCAGATCTACGCCGATGAAGCGCCGCCCGCGAGACTCGGCTTGCGCCTCCTTCACCGCCGAATAGGTGGAATCGTTGAAGAGGACGATGGGAAGGCCTAGGCGCTCCTGCACGGCCACACCGAGCTCACCCATGGTGTACTGAAAGCCGCCATCGCCGATGACGGAGACGACGGCAGCATCGGGGCGGGCAATTTTCGCTCCGATTGCCGCGGGTAGGGCAAAGCCGAGCGTGCCGTACCCTGATGGAAACATGAAGGTCCGCGGCTCGTAGACCGGATACAGCGCACAGGCGACATAGCTCATTTGCGTCATGTCTGTGACCAGGATGCCATCGCGTGGCACCGCCCGGCGGAGCGCGTCGACGTAGGCCCGCCGCTCCGCATGAAAGGCCGTCGCCTCGGCTTGCTGGCGTGCCGTGACAAGACGGTCGCGAGGGAATGATTCTGCCCAGTAATCCTCGCCAGCCAGGATCTCCGCGATGCCTTCCGCAGCGAGTGCCGCGTCACCAAGAATGGGCAGGGATGGCTGAGCGTTGAGCGTGAGCTCGCGTTCATCCACGTCGACACGAATGAGCTCGCCCGGCAGCGGGAAACGAAAGCCATAGGTGGCTTGCTCTCCCAGCTTGGAACCAAACACGACGAGGCAGTCGGCGGCCTTAACCAGCTCGTCAACCGCGTTCCCAGGCGCCCAGAGCGCTCCGAGGACGAGCGGGTGGTCCTCGGGCACGCTCCCCTTGCCCATGATCGATGTCAGCACCGGCGCTCCGAGACGCTCGGCGATGGAGAGCACGTGATCCCGAGCGCCGGCTTGAACGGCGCCTCCGCCGCAGTACAGCACGACGCGTCGTGCTCGCTTGATGCGGTCAGTGGCCTCACGCAGCAGCAACGGGTCGGGAGCCAACTTCTCCGGGAAGGCGGGCGTCTGTTTCGATACGTGCTCGGCCGGCTCATCGAGGACATCCAAGGGAAATTCGACGTGCACTGGGGCAGGGCGGCCGGTACCGAGCTGAAGGAACGCTTCGACCATCGCGTCAGGAACATCCTGGGCGCGCATGACTCGCCTGTTCCACTTGGTGACCGCCGCCGTCACACCAAGCTGGTCTTTCAGATCGTGCAAACAGCCGCGCATCTGGTCGATGTAGGGCCTCGGATTATTGGATGACAGGAGGAGGACCGGCGATCCATCCGTGTATGCCTCGGCCAACGGCGTGGCAACGTTGGTGACGCCTGGGCCAGTGATGACGAACGCAACGCCGGGCCGGCCGCTCGCACGCGCGTAGCCGTCAGCCATAAATCCGACGCCCTGCTCGTGGCGGGCAAGAACATGGCGAATGGGTGATGAATACAACGCGTCGTACAGCGCGAGGGTATGCACGCCAGGGATGCCGAAGACAACCTCCACGTCATGCATTTCCAGCATCGCGATCGCAAGCTCGGCTCCAGTTGGCGACCGCTCGACGGTTTCAAGTCCCACGCCCTCGGGAAACTGTTGGATCATGGTCTCTCCTTCCTTTGCAAGTCCAAGTTCAAAGCAGCCGCACGCGATTGCGACAGGCCAATCAGCGTATTGAGCTCCTTGTCAGCCTTCGCGTCAGGAGCCGAGGGATCCAATGTCTCTCCATTGCCGGCTACCTCGCTCCGCTGGCGGGCAATGAGCCAGGCTCTCCCACGCTCTGAGAGACGCCAGGTTACCCGGCCACGGCGGGAATCGTCCTGGGTGATGAGAAGGCGGGCGCTCGCACTGGTGATGAGCGCCTCGACAAATGGCGCTGGCCAACCGAAGGTCTCCGCGACGAGGTGGAGATCGCGGGAAGGACTAATTCCGTGCTCGCGGTTGGCGAGCCATCCCAGAAAGTCGCAGAGGAATGCATCGAGCGGGGAAGGCACGTCGGGCGTTGCTCGATGGCGCCGAGTACGGCGCGCGGGCTGTATCTCACTCATGAGCGCCAATCTTAGCATCGCTCCGTCCGGCACGTGTCTGGTCTTGGTATGCTTTGATCAGACGATTGCCGCGGCATTCGTTGGGAGATCGGAAAACGACGGCATGATTCGGGAGTATTGAAACACCTCGCATGGCTGATGACCGCTTCATACGTTCAAAGGCGTTGCCTGGAGGAGATCTCATTTCGGCGGTTCTTCATCGTCAGATCATGGTATTGGCTGATCGTGGCGGCGCGAGTGGTCTTGTGGGCCAGCGCTGGGCCGATGTCTGTGCTGAAGCGGCAGATACATGGGAAGGCCGCCAAATTCCGGTTCCGGACGGCAAGAAGGGGACGCTGCGCGTGGAGCGCGTGGTCCGCTTGGACCACGAGCCTCGTATCGCATCGGTCGCATCGAAGCGCGGCTTGCAAAACCCTGATCTGCTGATTTTTGGAACGCGGGATGGTCAACCAGCACTCCTCGCTGCCGACGCGAAATTCTCTATCGAAACCGCGCGATCAAAGCAAGTGAGCCCAGAGGCAATCGAAGGGCTGCTGAGCCTCGGCGACGTCATCCGGCCAATGGTGGGCGAGGTGCCGGGCGGAGTGCAGTTTCTGCCGGGAATCTTCCTCAGCCCAGCCTGTCCGCTCACCGAATTGATGCTGCAAGGGAAGCAGGGAATCGTCCGGGCGACGGTCGAGCCCAATGAGGTCATCATGGTGCCGGTTGAGGCGGAGGCGTTCTTTGGCACCCTGGAAGGCGCAAGCCTCATGCCGGCGCTTGCTGCGATTGATGCGTTGCCAGTGTCGCATCAATCGAGCTTGCTTGCCGGGTTGTATTACTTCCGATTGGCCCGGGCAGCAGCCGGCTGCTGGCTCGATTCGGTGCGGCCGCTCCTCGGCTCGGACGATCCAATTGCGTTGGATGAAGCGGCGGTGCACCGGGAGCTATTGTCCAGAGCCGCATCCGCGCCCTCGGCGTTTGATCTCATCCTGCAGTGGGACGCCGATGTCGAATTGGTGCGGAACCAGCGCGTAGCCGTCGAGCACGTGGGCGGATTGCGCGTCATATCTCGGGAGCTGCGCCAGTGGATTGAGACGACGGCTGCTGCACTTGGTGAGGCACCGCCGTCCACGAATCAGGTCCGGCGCCGCCTTGGGGCATGGTATCGAACCAAGCTGCGTGAGGCGGTCGGGCCGCTTGTTCCCCCCGTGGAGAACTTCGGCGACCGGCTGCAAGAAATCGGGGCAGCGGCTGCGAAGCTGGCGCCACAGCTTGAACCCCAGACGAAGCGCATCGTGCGGGAGCTCATCGCGGCGCGCACGGAGTCTTCCTGTGATGTCTCCGGCGGCGACGCTTAGAGGTCGCGGAGCCCCTTCGCGGTCAAGCCGACGATGGCGACCAGAAGCGACGCGAGCGCAGCACCTGAGGCCACGGCGATCGGCGCACCCACCGCGCCAGCAAGAAGACCCATGGGCATCGCGCCAAGTGGCATCAATCCCCAGGTGAGCATATAGGCGCCCATCACCCGTCCGCGCATTTCGTCCGTGATGCGCAATTGCAGTAGCGCGTTGTTCGCGCTCATAAAGTTCGCTCCGAGCAGGCCAGCGAATACCAGGAGCGGGAGGGTGACGTATACCGACCGCGAAGCGGCTACCCCGACGATCACCAGCCCGTAGATCACTGTTCGGACAACGATGGTCTGGCCTGCTCCGGTCGCTTGCCTGCCCGAGGCTACCAGCAGTGAGCCGGCAACCGCGCCCGTGCCCGAGGCAGCCAGGAGCAGGCCAAGACCTTCCGGGCCAATGCGCAAGACGTCACGAGCGAATACCGACAAGAACGACATATAGGGGAAGGCGAAGAACGTCGGGATGCTGGCGAGGAGAAACAGTGCTTGTAAGTCCGGCCGGTGCACAATCAGCCGCATGCCGTCGAACGCGCTGCGTACTGGCACAGCCGCGCTCCCCTTGACAGTTGGAATTGCCGCTGTGGCGATCAAGACCAGAGCAACGACGACGGCCGCGGCTTGCAAGAGGAACGCCTCTCCGGTGCCGAACAGGCCGATGGCTGCCCCAGCAATGGATGGCCCGGCTACGCGGGTCAGATTCTGTCCTGCGCTCATGAGGCCGACGGCGTTGGTGAGATCGTTTCGCGGCACCAGGCGAGGCACAAGCGACTGCTGCGTTGGTGAGAGCACCGCTTGCAGCGAGCCATTGAGGAACGCGGCCACGAGGAGGTGCCAAGGGCGAACCGCGCCACTGAGCACATCTCCAGCAACCATCACCGCGAGCACCGCGGTCAATCCCTGACATGCCATTAACACCCGGCGGCGATCGAACCGATCGATCACCACACCTGCCGGGATGGAAATGAGCAGGAATGGCACGCCTGCAACAAAGGCAACAATGCCAACGAACGATGCGGAATTCGTTAATTCAAGCGCGAGCCAGCCGAGCGCCGTCGCTTGCATCCATTGCCCGAGCGCAGTCGCGAACGCGCCGAGCCACAACCGCCGGTAGGCGGGATAGTGTTGCAGCGCGGTGAAAAGCTGCCACCGCCGGGAATCTCCGGATGCGGTAGCTCGCTCGGTTTCGGCTGCTGGCTCAAGAGACGACACGCCCACTCGACCGCTCCCCGCGCCGGCAGGAAAACGCCACTTGGTGGCCATGCTTGGCAACCGTCGTGCTAGCGTAGCATAGATAGCCGCATTACTTCGTCCATGCGGGAGCGCCGAATACCGTGGCGCGTCGCCGTGCAGAAGCCTATCCTCCGCCGGAGCGATCGTCCTCTGAGACACATAAATGGCAGGCGGTGCATCTTGACGACCCGACATGCGCGTGATAGAAAGTGATTAGGAGTCCTAAGAATATGATGAATGCAACGAAGACCCAACAGGAGATACCGTCCGACTCCATTACTGGCCGGCTAGCGGTCGGCCTGGCAAAGCTTGGTCTGGCCGCGCGGCACCGGGCATGGGAGGGTGCCACCCGCGCCGGCCTGACGCCTACACAGGGTCAGATCCTCGCCTATTTGTTGAGTCGCCCAGAGGGAGGACGTCCTGGCGAGATCAGTGAGGCGCTCGGCGTCACGGCAGCCACCGTGAGCGACTCGATTGCCGCGCTTGTTGCCAAGGGCTACATCACCCGTGCAAGCGACCAATCTGATAGACGTGCTGTCCGCCTCTTTCTCACGGAGGTGGGCAAGCAAGTGGCGACAGCGGCTGCAGAGTGGTCAGACATCCTGCTGGCCGCGGTCGACGCGCTGTCACCAGACGAGCAGGTCGTGCTGCTTCGCTCGATCATCAAGATGATCCGTGCGTTGCAGATCCGCGGCGCCATTCCCGTTGCCAGGATGTGTGTCAACTGCCACTACTTTCGACCGTACGCGCATCGCGATGCGGTGCGGCCGCATCACTGCGCGTTCGTCAACGCACCGTTCGGTGATGCCGATCTCAGAATCGATTGCCCCGATTTCATCGCAGCTCGCGAAGAGGACAAAAGTCTCGCGTGGGCTCGCTTCAGCAGTGGCGCCGCTGGCTGAGCGCGATGCCTATGACTCATTGGGTATCTCTGTGCAGGGAGTTTGTTCGAGCAACCGGAAAGGAAGGTGAGCCATGGCACATCCGATGCAGAGGTTCAACGGTGAGTTGGGACGGCTGCTTAGCGCGATGCGTTTGGTGCGCTGGGCGATGCTGTTGCTGCTCATTGCCGTGATCGCGCGCGGTGTCGTCCAAGCGCAAACGCCATCTGCGAGCTCAACCGCGGACGACAATCTGGCAATCGTGGGCGCGCACGTGGTGATTGACGAGGAGCTTGAGCAGGTGATCTTTCGGCAGACGGTCAAGGGCAATGCTGGCGGGACGGTGCCGGAAGCAACTGGCGCGCTCGATGGTGCCACGGTGATCGGCTACGTCTTTCCAACCACGTTGCAGCCGGGTGATGTGGGGTTCAAAGGCGCGGAAGGTATCGTTGCGCTGGCGGTCACCTCACATCCCGATTTTGACGACACGCCGTTGTGGGACGAAAACGGAGACGGAAACTACGCGAACGACGGTGCACACTACCACAGCCACTGGGTGTTGCTCGGGAAGGATGAGCGTGCTCCAGCCGGTCTGGCTGTCGTCGCGGTGTCGGGCGACGTGGCCGCGGCGCTGCCGCCGACGAACCCGGGCTTGCCGATCTACCTTGATTCGCCAGGGTTTCCCGTGGTGCTTCGTGGGCAGGATGTGATCGTGGCGGTACCGGCATCCCGAATCCATGGACAGACGACGTTCAGGTTCGATGCCGTGACTGCAAGCATGCGGGTGGCGCCATCCGATCCGTCGCAGCCGTTGTTAGGCGTCACCGAGGTGCACAGCGTGTGGTCGGGCGATCTCAGCCTGCCGGGTACGCCCACGGCGAGGCCGTAATCATTTGCACGCTTCGGTGCTCGCTCGCACCGGTAAGAACTCGCTTGCGTGCCGTGATGGAGGAACCAGGGATTGATTGCCTGCGTTGAGCTTTTTGCCGATCTTGCCTGTCCGTTCGCTTATGTCGCGCACGCTCGCTGGCGACGCTTGCGCGTTGAATACGCGGGCCGGCTCGCGCTGGTCCACCGGAGCCTTGCGCTGGAATACGTGAACCGCGAGCCGACTCCGATGAACCTTGTGGAGACGGAAATCGCTATCCTGGCGCAACACGAACCAGATTTACCGTATCAACCCTGGTCTGCCCCGCCCTCGGCGTGGCCGGTCACGATTTGGCCGGCCTTCGAGGCGGTCAAATGCGCCGAGCGCCAGAGTCTCGCGCTTGCCGACGATTTGGCGTGGCAGATCCGCGTCGCATTGTTCGGGCACAGCCAGTGTATTTCCATGCGCCATGTGCTGCTGGAAATCGCGGCAGGAGTGCCAGGGATTGATTGGGAGCGGTTTGAAGCCGACTTTGATCGTGGCGTGGCCAAGCACCTCGTCATCGAGGAGGCGAAGCGAGGATGGGAAGAGCTTCGTGTGCCGGGCAGTCCCACCTTTGTGCTTCCCAATGGCCGGCAAGTCGCCGCGCCGGCGCTGCCCGGCCTGGATATTGACCAAGCGACGGGCCGGCTGCTGCGGGTGACGCTGCCACCATGCGCTGCCCAATGCCTAGATGAATACCGCGCCTTCCTCGATGAGGCGTGGCAGGTGAGCGCTGCGCGCTGACTCCACGATGCAGGACGTCACATTGACGGTCGCCGGAGGATCGCGCGGCACATCCTCGCGCGCCTTGCTCGTGCATGCAGACATTTTTGCGCCATAGCGATATACTCCCAGCGCTTGATTGGCTTTGGCAGCCAGACCTCGAAGCGTGGGGGACATGCTGAGCGCTTCGGCCCTCGACCTTGGAATAACTCGCCGAGTGCCGGTGACGAACCGGCGTTGTGAACACCGGTGGGTTGCTCATACTGGTTGCTGAAGCCACGGGGTTGCCGGTGAGCCGCACCGCCAGTCGGCTTTTGGGGCCAAGGCATGCGGTAGTGGAAGGAGAAAGGTGACGGATGGCAGAGACGATGACGGCTCCCGCGAAAGTCGCGATATCCATGACCGTCAATGGCAAGCAGTATTCCGCGGAGGTTGAGCCACGAACGCTCCTCGTTCACTTTCTGCGCGAGACACTCGGCCTCACTGGCACGCATGTCGGCTGTGACACGAGTAGCTGTGGAGCGTGCGTCGTCCACATGAACGGTGAGGCGGTCAAGAGTTGCACCGTGCTTGCCGTTCAGGCGGATGGCGCGGAGATTACGACCATCGAGGGTCTGGCTCAGGATGGGAAGCTGCATCCCGTGCAGGAAGGGTTCTGGGAGATGCACGGCTTGCAGTGTGGCTACTGCACGCCGGGCATGATCATGGCTGGCGCGGCGCTATTGAAGCGGAATCCCAATCCGACCGAGGCAGAAATCCGCCACGCGCTCGAGGGTAACATTTGCCGGTGCACGGGGTATCAAAACATCGTCCGGGCAATCCAATACGCCGCGGAGAAGATGCGCGGCTAGGTCGAATTTCGGTCCGGCCGGGCGCGCCCGGAGCAGGGAGTGGCGCCTGTCGCTGATTCGCGGGCAATGTAGGCGGCAATCAGTAGTTGGTCTCTCCCGGAAGGAGGACAGAGATGGCCATAGCCGTTGAAGCGCCGGAACGGCTCTTCGGCAAGGCGATCAAACGGAGAGAAGATCCGCGGTTGATCACTGGCGCCGGGAGCTTTCTCGATGATGTCCGGCTGCCAGGGATGACACACGCGGCGCTTGTGCGCTCCCCGTATGCTCACGCGAAAATCAAGCGGATCGATACCAGCGCGGCGGCGACGATGCCAGGCGTGCTGGGGGTGTTTACCGGTCAGGACTTCCTCGATCTCAATCCGTTGCCGGCTGCCTGGCAAGCGGGCCGGGTGAAAAACAATCCGGTCACGCCGCGGGTGCTAGCCGTCAACGAGGTGCATCAGGTCGGCGATCCGGTCGCAGTTGTCGTGGCGGAGGATCGGTATCTCGCGGAGGATGCCGCGAGCGCGGTGGTCGTGGAATATGAGCCGCTGCCGGTTGTGGTCGGTGCCAAGGAGGCGGTTCAGCCCGGAGCGCCGCAATTGCACGAGGAGGCGCCAAACAACATCGTTCTGGAGTGGACTTGCGGCAAAGATGAGGCAACCGTCGATGCTGCGCTTGCCCAGTCGGAGGTGCGGGTCTCGGCGCATTTGGTCAACCAGCGCCTGATTCCGAATGCAATGGAGCCGCGCGGTTCGATCGGCAAGTATGATCCAGCGACTGGTGAGTACACGCTGTGGGCGACGTCCCAAGCGCCGCATGTCCATCGCCTGCTGCTGGCGGCCTTCGTACTCGGTGTGCCTGAGCAGAAGATTCGGGTCATCGCCCCGGATGTCGGAGGTGGATTCGGCTCGAAGATCTTTCTCTACTACGACATGCCGCTCGTGATGGCGCTGTCCAAGAAGCTGGGCGGCCGCCCGGTGAAGTTCTTCGAGGACCGCTCGGAGAATTACTTGACGACCACGCACGGGCGCGATCACATCACTGACATCGAGGTTGGCGCGACGCGCGATGGAAAGATTACCGCGCTCAAAGTCAACACCTATGCGAACCTTGGCGCGTACTTCTCGACGATCGCGGCGGGGATTCCGACCACGCTGTACGGCCGAATGCTGGCAGGGTCGTACAAGATCCCGGCCATCCACTGCAAGGTGACCGCGGCGTACACCAACACGGCGATGGTTGACGCCTACCGGGGAGCCGGGCGCCCCGAAGCAGCGTACGTAATCGAACGTGTCTGCGATCTGGTGGCCCAGGCAACTGGCGTCGATCCCGCCGATGTCCGGCGGCGCAATTTCATCCAGCCGCAAGATTTCCCGTATGACACCGGATTGGGAATGCTGCCATACGATAGCGGCAACTATGAGCAGGCGCTGAACCGGGCGCTGGAGCATGTCGGGTACGCGGCGCTGCGGGCAGAGCAGAAAGCGCGGCGCGAGCGCGGTGATACCAAGTTGCTCGGCATCGGGCTTTCGTCCTACGTCGAGGTCTGCGGGGTTGCTCCGTCGAAGTGGATCGGCCTGCCAGGTGAAGGATGGGGCGCCGGTCTGTGGGAGAGCGCGAATGTCCGCGTCCATTTGACCGGGAAGGTCGTTGTGACGACCGGCTCGCTGCCACATGGCCAGGGGCACGAGACGACCTTTGCCCAATTGGTGGCCGACGAGTTGGGCGTGCCGTATGAGGACGTGGAAATTGAGCACTCGGACACGCTCGCAGCGCCCTTTGGCTTCGGCACCTACGGTAGCCGGTCGCTCGCGGTCGGAGGCGTGGCGATCTATCGCAGCTTGCAGAAGATCAAGGACAAGGCGAAGAAGATCGCAGCGCACATGCTGGAGGCGGCCGAGGAGGATATCGTCTTCGAGAACGGGAAATTCTACGTCAAGGGATCGCCCGAAGCGGCCAAGACACTTGCCGAGGTGGCGCTCGCAGCCCACGTTGGCTACGATCTCCCACCGGGCATGGAGCCGTTTTTGGATGAGACCACGTACTATGATCCGCCTAACTGCACGTTTCCATTTGGAACGCACGTCTGTGTCGTCGAGGTGGACCGTGAGACCGGAGAGGTCAAGCTGCTCCGCTATGTGGCCGTAGATGACGTCGGCAATGTCGTTAACCCATTGATCGTAGATGGCCAGATCCATGGTGGCATTGCCCAAGGTTTGGCCCAGGCACTGTACGAGGGCGCGTACTACAACAGTGACGGGCAGCTCGTTACAGGAACGCTGGAGAGTTACGCGGTACCGCGCGCTCACATGGTGCCCACCTACGAGCTCGACCGCACAGTAACCCCCTCGCCAACCAATCCGCTTGGCGTAAAGGGTGCTGGCGAGGCCGGTACGATCGCGGCGACACCGGCAGTTGCGAATGCGGTGATCGACGCAGTCTCCCATTTGGGTATCACGCATCTTGATATGCCGCTCACTCCGGAGCGCATTTGGCGCGCAATTCGCGCCGCCGGCCGCTAGCCGCCGGTGGCTCGCGTGATGGTGTGACAGAAAGGAGTAACCGTGTTTCCGAGCGCTTTTTCGTATCACCGGGCATCGAGTGTGGAAGAGGCGGTGCGGCTGCTTGCGAGTAATCCCGACGCGAAGATCTTGGCGGGCGGCCATTCGCTGCTTCCGGCAATGAAGCTGCGGCTCGCCACGCCGTCAGCGCTGATCGATATTGGGCGCATCGCCGGGTTGCGTGGCATCCGCGTCAACAGCGATGGGAGCATCGTCATTGGCGCGTTGACGACCTATCACGATCTCATGGATTCGGCAGAGCTGCGGCAGGGGTACCCAATCATCGCGGAAACCGCGAACGTGGTTGGTGATCCTCAGGTGAGGGCGCGGGGCACACTCGGAGGCTCACTCGCGCACGCTGATCCTGCTGCCGATTTTCCGGCGGTGATGCTGGCCCTCGGGGCATCGGTGAAGGCCGTTGGCACTGGCGGTGAGCGCGTGATCCCGATCGACGATCTCTTTGTGGGATTGCTGACCACCTCACTGGCGGCAGATGAGATCATTACGGAGATTCACCTGCCCGCGGTCGGAGGACGGCGGCTGGGCATGGCTTATGAGAAGCATGCCCACCCAGCGTCTGGGTACGCGGTCGTTGGTGTCGCGGCCGTGATCGAGCTAGATGGCGGCACTGCCAGGTCGGTGCGGATCGGTGTCACCGGGGCTCCAGAGCACGCGATGCGCGCTACCGCGGCCGAAAATGCACTGGCTGGCAAGGCGCTCAACGCCGAGTCGATTGCTAGCGCGGCGCAGGTGGCGACGGAAGGACTTGGTGAGCTTAACGGCGACGTCTACGCCTCGCCGGAGTACCGAGCGCACCTGGTTCGCGTATTGACCCGGCGGGCGCTGACCCGCGCCGCTGGCCTCGCCTAAATCTTCGCTTCGTAGCTGTTCGTGCGACATGAGCGCGGGAACCGCTCCCGCGCTCATTTGTGTCTGGTCGTTGCTGCCAATGCGGAAAGGATGACTTCTGGCACATCCGTGCACAGCCCGTAGGCGCCCATGCGCTTCATTTCCGTCGCCACTGCTGGGTCGTTCACGGTCCAGACAACCGTGCGCAGTCCGGCGCGCGCCAGGGACTCGGCGGCGTCAGGTGTAAACGCGGGCGCGTATAGCGAAACAGCGGTTGCGCCAATCTCGTCGGCGACGGCGAAGACGTCGTCTGATAGCGCCATGGAAAGCACCCACAAGTCGGCCGATGGCGCCGACGATCGCACGGCGCGCAGGATGTCCCAATCGAACGAGGAGATCGCCCACCGCGCGGAGGGAAAGCGAGCGAGCACGGCGAGGACTTCGCGCTCGATGCCGCGCTGCTTGATCTCCAGATCGAAATGGACCCGATCTCCGGCCAGTGAGAGGACCTCGGCTAGCGTGGGGATACGCTCGCCGCGGCCCGCATCGAGTGTCGCGAGCTCGGCGTACTGCAACGACGCAACCTTCCCAATCCCGTCAGTTGTCCGGCTCACGTCGGCATCGTGGATCACCACCGGAATGCCATCGGCCGTGGCGTGAAGGTCAAGCTCGATGCCGTGGACGCCGGCGTCGAGCGCACGGCGAAACGCACGCAGCGTGTTTTCTGGCTCTGCTTTTGACGCGCCGCGATGGGCATAGATGAGCATGGCAGCCTCCTCACATTGGACGAAACTCTGTCATCATGGTTGACACGAACTGTATCAATCTTTATAATCCCAGCGACGAAAGTGGCGAGGTGGGAGTATGGCGGCACGCTTCAACGAACCGGTGTTTGTGATCAGTGTAGCGGCGCGGCTGGTGGAGATGCACCCGCAGACGCTCAGAAAGTACGAGCGGGAGGGTTTGATCGCTCCGTCTCGAACCGCGGGAAATCTCCGGCTGTATTCCGACCGGGATATCGAGCGGTTGCGCCAGGTGAAGCACTTGGTGGAGAAGCTCGGGCTGAACCTGGCGGGCGTGCAGCTTGCGCTGGAGCTTACCAGCCGGCTCTGCCAAATGCGGGAGCAGGCAGAATCCTTGCACCAGGAAGCAATGCGAAATTGGAGCGATCGCCACGCGGCTGAGCAGCTTGGTCAGTTGCGGGCGCACGTTGATGAAATGCTGCGCCTCTTGGGGCTGGCTGATGGATCGGACGGAGCACAGCATCGCGTGTGGCGCGAGAGCGGCCAGCGCCGTATTCTCCAGTGACCGGTCTCTGAACGTGAACGAGAAATCTTTTGAGCCGGCGCTCAGCCGGTAGGAACACCATTGCCGGCAAGTGCCGGGAAGGACATGTGTACATGGCAACAAGTCAGCGTTTTACGGAAAAGGCACAAGAAGCGATTCTAACCGCGCAGCGACTCACCCAGGAGCGCCGCCTAGCCCAGCTTGAGCCGGAGGCCGTGCTCCACGGCCTGCTTGCCCAGGCCGACGGCGTCGTTCCCCAGGTGCTTCTCAAGGCAGGAATCAATCCGCAGGTCGTGGCTCGGCAAGTTGATGCGGAAATCGAGCGCCTACCCAAATTGCAGTACAGCGCGGAGCCGACTATCTCCAGCGGCACGCGCAAGATGCTTGAGCACGCGGAGCGCGAGGCCAGGGGATTCGGCGATGAATACATCAGCACCGAGCATCTCCTCTTGGGAATCATGAGCGTGGCTGGCTCCCCTGGAGCCAGGCTCTTGCAAGGCTTCGGGCTGACTCCTGAGCGAGTGAAGGAAGTCCTGCGTGAGATTCGTGGCAGCCAGCGCGTGACCGATCCTAACCCAGAAGAAAAGTACCAGGCGCTGGAACGCTACGGGCGGGACCTCACCGATCTAGCGCGCAAAGGCAAGCTCGACCCGGTGATCGGCCGGGATGAGGAAATCCGCCGCGTCATCCAGGTCCTCTCTCGCCGCACAAAGAACAACCCGGTCCTCATCGGTGAGCCCGGCGTCGGTAAGACCGCCATCGTCGAGGGGCTGGCCCAGCGCATCGTCCGCGGCGACGTGCCGGAGGGGCTGAAAGACAAGCGCATCGTCGCGCTCGACATGGGCGCGCTGGTGGCCGGGGCGAAGTACCGGGGCGAGTTCGAGGAGCGGCTGAAAGCGGTCCTGAAGGAGATTCAAGACGCTGAGGGCCAGATCATCCTCTTCATCGACGAGTTGCACACCGTCGTCGGCGCGGGCCGGGCGGAGGGCTCGATGGACGCCGCCAACCTGCTCAAGCCGATGCTGGCGCGCGGTGAACTGCACTGCATCGGCGCGACGACACTCGATGAATACCGCAAGCACATCGAGAAGGACGCGGCGCTGGAGCGGAGGTTCCAGCCGGTCTACGTCGGTGAGCCGAGTGTGGAGGACACGATCTCGATTTTGCGGGGCCTGCGCGAGCGCTACGAGGTTCACCATAAAGTGAAGATTCTCGACTCGGCGCTGGTGGCGGCGGCGGTGCTTTCGCACCGATACATCGCTGATCGCTTCCTTCCAGACAAAGCCATCGACCTCGTCGATGAGGCGGCATCGAAGCTTCGGATGGAGATTACCTCGATGCCTGCCGAGCTCGACGAGGCCGAGCGCCGGATCATGCAGCTTGAGATCGAGCGGGAAGCGCTGCGCAAGGAGAAGGACGACGCCTCCAAGCAGCGGCTGCAAGCGATTGAGGCGGAGCTGGCGAATCTCAAGGAGCAACGCGATGCGCTGCGCTCGCGGTGGGAGCAGGAGCGCCAGGCGATTCAGCGCATCTCCGAGCTGCGTGATAAGGTCGACCAGACGAAGGTCGAGATCGAGCAGGCACAGCGACAATACGACCTGAACCGGGCGGCCGAGCTCCAGTATGGCCGGCTGGTGGAGCTGGAGCGGCAGATCAAGGAGGAGGAGCGGAAGCTGGCTCAGCTCCAGGAGCGTGGCAAGTTGCTGAAGGAGGAGGTTGATCCTGAGGACATTGCCGAGGTCGTCAGCCGCTGGACCGGCATTCCGGTCAGCCGGTTGATGGAGGGTGAGATCGAAAAGCTGCTCAAGATGGAGGAGCGGCTGCACCAGCGGGTCGTTGGGCAGGACGAGGCTGTCTCAGCAGTGGCGAATGCAATCCGGCGCGCGCGGGCCGGGCTCTCCGATCCGAACCGGCCGCTGGGAAGCTTCATCTTCCTTGGCCCGACTGGCGTCGGCAAGACGGAACTCGCGCGGGCGCTTGCCGAGTTCCTCTTCGATGACGAGCAGGCGATGGTGCGGCTCGATATGTCCGAGTACATGGAGAAGCACACCGTCAGCCGCCTGATCGGCGCCCCGCCTGGCTACGTCGGTTACGAGGAGGGTGGGCAGCTTACCGAAGCAGTCCGGCGCCGGCCGTACAGCGTCGTGCTCTTCGACGAGATCGAAAAGGCGCATCCGGATGTCTTCAACGTGCTGCTGCAAATCCTGGACGACGGCCGGCTGACGGACGGCCAGGGCCGTGTGGTTGATTTCCGGAATACGGTCATCATCATGACGAGCAATCTGGGCTCGACGTACATCTCCCAGCCTGGGCTCAGCGAGGAGGAGATGCGGGCTCGCGTGATGGAGGCGTTGCGCGCCAGCTTCCGGCCGGAGTTCCTCAACCGCGTTGATGAGGTCGTCATCTTCAAGAGCCTAACGCGGCAGCAACTGGGTCAGATCGTTGACATTCAGCTCCAACGCGTGCAGCGGCGGCTGGACGATCGGCAGATCACCCTGCTGGTCACCCCGGCCGCGAAGGAGTGGCTGGCCAACCGGGGATACGATCCGGTTTATGGCGCGCGGCCGCTGAAGCGCTTGATCCAGAAAGAGGTGCTCGACCCGCTGTCGATGATGCTGCTGGGAGGGGAGCTACGCGATGGTGAGTCGGTGACCGTCGATGCGCTGGGTGGAAAGCTCACCTTCCACGCCAGCATCAGCCAAGCACCAATGGTCGCCTAACGGCCACGGTCGCCGGCACGAATTGGCAGTTCACCGCTCCTGGGTGGCACGCGCTGCCCAGGAGCGGTGCTGCGTCTTGCCACCCGTTCACCTCCGTGCAGGTGAGAATCTCAGCCGGTGCACGAGGTTGGTCAGTATAATGAGATAGGGCCATGTGGCCAGGAAAGGGAGACTAGTATGGACCTGATCGAGGGCATCATCAAAGCGGGACTGATGTTCGTGGCACTCGCAGTTGTCATTGGTCTCGTCGCGGCGCTCTTTATGATCGTGTTTGGCATCGCGACGGGAATTGATGAGCGCATTCAAAGCTAGGCATTCGGCATGTCACGCGGCAATGGATGATTTGAGTGCGGTTGGGCGTCTATTTATCGTTTTTGGGGTCGTGTTCCTGGTGGTCGGCTTGCTCCTGGCCTTCGGTAGCCGTGTACCCTTCCTTGGCTCGCTGGGCAAGCTGCCTGGAGACATCGTCTACCGGCGCGGAAACACCACAATCGCCATTCCCCTTGTCACGTCTCTCTTACTCAGCCTTCTCCTGACGCTCATCCTCAATCTTATCTTTCGGCGATAGGCGTTATCCGAATCACCTGGCGACATCGGTCATGATTCGGCATAGCCTCATGTGAGCTATTGACGCCCGGGACACAGGCGCCTACAGTTGGCACTGGCCGGTCACGTGGCCAGCCCATCGGTAAACGTCAAGACGTCCGCTTGCGTTCGGTTTCGGTGATCGCTGGGGACGGTGATTGCCAGCAAGGCGGCAATGCCGCGGAGTGAGGTCAGGTATGGTTTCGCCGTTCTATCGCGGAAGTCGCTCTCGAACAGCGTCTCCTTGGCACCGCCTCGTCAGCGGCGGGCTCGCCCTGCTACTCGTCGGTTTGCTCGCAAGCACGGCTGTGCTGCACGCACCCCGGCAAGTGGCAGCGCAGGGAGCAACGTCAACCACCGCGGCATTGGCTCCAGAATCGTCGCTCGTGTTCCTCCGGATCAATCTCGACACGACCTCAAGCCAGTATCAGAAAGCCGCCGAATTGCTTGTTCGAGCCGGTGTAGCCTCTTCTGTTGACGAGCTATTGGGCAAGTTGACCACGTCGGCTGCCTCAACCGTGGGTGAGGATGTTGGTGATCTCAGTGACATCACTCCATTCTTGGGCGGTGAGATAGGGATCGTCATCTCCAGCTTTGGTATGCCCCAAGCGGGTGGTCTGAGCCAAATCGTCGGCAATCTCCCGGTGGCAACGCCATCCGCCGAACAGACGCCCGGATTTGCGCTGATCGTTGACGCGAGCGACGATGCAGCCGCGTGGTCAAAGGCTCAAGAGCTGCTGCAACAAGAGGCGGATCAAGCTGGCGTACAAGTGAGCGAGGAGACATACGACGGCACTAGCATCTCCTCCGTTCCAGGCGATGAGTCCACCGGTCAATCCGGCACCGCGATTGCCCAAGTTGGCTCGTTCATCGTCCTTTCGGACAAGCCCGACACCATTAAGGCGGTGATCGACGTTCAGGCGGGTAAGACCGCAGCGATCGCTGACGCCGATGCCTTCAAGGCAGTGGTGGCGGAACTGCCAAGCGACAATCTCCTCTTCGGCTACGTCAATGGCACGGCGCTAGCCACCGAGATGGAACGTTCCCTCGCCGATTCTGGCATGGATCTCTCCACACTCGGTGCTGAAGGGCTCAATGCCGACTCGGGCTTCGCGGTTTGGGCGGATGGCCCGGGTTTTCGGTTAGACTCGGTAACTATCCCGGCCGCCGGTTCGACGATGCCGCCGCTGACCTCATACGAAGCGACCTTGCCGAGCAAGCTGCCAGGGGACACGCTCTTCTTCGTGGATGGCTACAACCTGGGCGCTTCGGGCATTCTCGACGGTTTGTTCCTGGCCATTATCCAGGCAGCGATGGGCAGCATGGGCGGCGGGGGAATCGCCACGCCGGAGCCCGGCATGTCGCCCGAAGAGTTTGCTGCACAGCAATTCGAGCAGTTCGCCCAAGTCCTCGGGTTCAACATCAAGACGGACTTTATTGACCAGATGGAAGGCGAGTACGGTCTCGCGGTCTGGGGACTGGGCGTCGATGAGACTGGCCAAATTGCGCCAGACAAGATTGGCGTGCTATTCACGTCCGCGGTCAAGGACACGGCAACGCTGAACAACGCGCTGACCACAATATCCTTCCTGGTGCAGAGCTTGCTCCAAGGTTCCGGAACGCTGACCACGACGACGATCGGTACCGACACCATTTGGGTGGGCACATTCGGGACCGGCAGCGGGACTCCGTTCACGGTCGAATTTGGCATCGTGAATGGGCAGTTTGCAATTAGCACGAACAACGCCATCTCGCTCCTCACGACTCCGGCCAGCAGCACACTGGCAGACAACCCGACCTACCAGGCCGCGCTTGCCGAGCTCCCCAGCGACCATGGCTTCACCATGTATGTGGATGTGAAGCAGATGGTCGAGCTTACTGCGGTCGCGTCCGCTATGGCCGATATGGGCGGCTCCAAGGACGCGAGTGAAAAGTGTGCCGACTACAGCAGCCAAGAGGCGGCTCAGGAGGCGTTTGACACGGATCCGGTCCTCAATTGGGAGCTTGATCAGGACTTCGATGGCCAGGCATGCGAAGATTACTTCGCGACGCCGGCAGCGGAGGCGACTCCTGCGGTCAACGTTGAGCAGCTTGGCGCCTTCCCAGCCTTCGCGATGGTCGGCTATCAGGATGGCACTATGGTGAAAACATCGGCGATTCTCCTGGTTGAAGACTAGCGCATCACCCCCAGCAACGAACCACATGATCGGACGGGGCGGTAGCGATTGCCGCCCCGTTGTGCCGCTGCCGCGGCGACCTGGCGCGACCTGTGATACCATCGGCCAGCCGCCAGCATGCTGGCGTGGCGAAACCATTGTGTCCTAGAGAGGAGTAAGCGTTGGGAGCGATCAACATCGAGCTGTTGAAGCGCCTATGCGAAGCGCCAGGGGTGCCAGGGCGCGAGGATCAAATCCGCGCCGTGACTCTGGATGCCCTGCGTCCCTTGGTGGATGACGTGCGCGTTGACGTGATGGGTAACGTGATCGGACTGAAGCGGGGCGGCGGCGGCCCGCGGGTGATGATCGCCGCGCACATGGACGAGATCGGCTTTCTCGTCTCCCACATTGACGACCAGGGATTTATCCGCCTCCAGCCAGTCGGCGGCTTCGATGCGCGCGTGCTCGTGGCCCAGCGAGTGCTCGTGCATGGGAGCAATGGGAGCGTTCTGCGTGGCGCTGTGCAGATTGCTGCCAAGCCGATTCACTTGCTCGATCCATCGGAGATCAAGGCGGTCAAACTGGAAGAGCTGTTCGTGGACGTGGGGTTACCAGCCGATGAGGTGAAGACTGCCGTCGATATCGGGGACATGGTGACGCTTGACCGCACGCTTGAGCCAGTGGGCCGGTGTGTGATCAGCAAGGCGCTGGATGACCGCGTCGGCGTTTTCGTCATGATCGAGGCGATCCGGGCGATGCAGGGCGGAAACGCGGAAATTGTGGCGGTGGCCACAACGCAAGAGGAGGTCGGACTCAGAGGCGCGCGGACGTCTGCCTTTGCAATTGAGCCGGACATCTCGATCGCGCTCGATGTGACACTTGCGGTTGATATCCCAGAAGGCAAGGCACATCAACGCGTGACCCAGCTTGGTAAGGGGGTTGCGATCAAGATCATGGACTCTTCGAGTCTGTCTCATCCGAAGCTCGTGCGCCATCTCCGCGATGTTGCTGAGCGCAACAACATTCCGTATCAATTGGAAATTCTTCCCCGTGGTGGAACGGATGCCGGGGCGATGCAACAGGCCCGTGGTGGATCGGCCGCGATCACCCTGTCGGTACCGACGCGCTATGTGCACACGGTCAACGAGATGGCGGCGGTTGAGGACATCGCTGGCGCGATTCAGTTGCTGGCTCGCTATCTTGAAGAGGCGGGCACGCGGAATTATGGATATGACGCGACCTAGGCGGACTTGGTAACCGAGCGCGCTCTCCGGCCGTTATAGACGGCAAAGAGATGCAAAGGTGAGTCCGCGCTTTGCCGGGCCGCATCGCGGCATGGTAGCGTTCTCTGCGATGTCACGCGTGCTCATGTCCTTTCGCCACGGGCGAGAAGCCAGGTGTTTGGCTAGCCGGTAGTTGCCAGCTTCCAGGGATGCACGAGGAGGAGCGTTCGATGCCCCACACCGACGATTCGCGAACGGTCCGGCCGTCGGCCGCGGAGCAGCGGGAGCTTGATGAGCTCGTCGACACGTTCCGGCGCACGACGCCTCGGGTAACGCGCCGCGATGTCTTGCGCTGGTCGGCAATCGCTGCTGGGGCTGTCGCAACGGCCCGGTTAGGCGTCACGACGGCGGCTCCGGCGCCCGCCCGCCAGCCGGCAAGGGCGTTTCAAGAAGCAGAGATCGAGAAGAACGCGACGATCGTTGTTCCGCTTGACCCCTATGGTCAGCCAGTCACCTTAGATCCACACCGGACGGTGAACTGGGGACCGTTTTGGGTCATGTTCCCGAACGTCTGGGGTGGCCTCGTACGCTACGACGAAAACGCAAAGGTTCAGCTTGACCTAGCGGAGAGCTACACGGTCAGCGAAGACGGCAAGACCTACCAATTCAAGATCCGCCCGGATGCGAAATACGCGAGTGGCAATCCGGTGAAAGCCGAGGATTTCATTGCGTCATGGAAGCGGGCGCTCGATCCCAACCGCCTTTCCCCGATGGCGCCGTTTATGGAGATGATCCGCGGCTACCGGAACTATGTCGCGAAGAAGAGCAAGAACCTTGGTATCCGGGCGCTCGATGATTCGACGGTCGAGATTGAGCTGTCGCGGCCGTACTCGTACTTCTTGTCCTACCTCGCCGCCTTCGTCTGGAATGTGATTGATCCGGCAGTGCTCGATGAATATGGTGACGACGAGTTTTACTTGCACGACGCTGGCACAGGTCCCTGGCGGATCACGGAGTTCGATCCGGCGGCGAAGATTGTGATGGAGCCGAATCAAAATCACTACGGCGGCACCTCGCCCTCGATCGTCAAGATCGAATGGCGCTTGCTTTCCGGGCCATCGGCGGCGAGCGAGGCACTGAATCTCTATAAGAACGACGAGGTCGTATCGGCCGATGTTCCCATTTCGCTCAAGGCGACGGTCGAGCGGGATCCGCAATTGTCGCAGGAACTTAAGAAGATTTCGCCGGAAGGCTCGGTGCGCGCCATCGCGATGGATTTCAAGCAGAAGCCGTTCGACGATGTGCGGGTGCGCCGGGCCTTCGCGCTGGCTATTGATCGCGAGCGATGGGCGAACGAGATCTGGGAAGGCACTTGGACGCCAGCGACCTCATTCACACCTCCGGTTTTAGAGGTGATCGCCGGTTACCAGCGCCCACAGGGTCTCGGTTACGACCCTGACGCGGCAAAGAAGCTGCTGGAAGATGCAGGATACAAGGATGGCCAGGGCCTCCCAGAGATCGTCTTCTACGAGCCGAAGGAAGATCCCGATGACGAAAAGGCGCGCTGGGCAGCCCTGCTCGACATGATCAAGGAGAATCTAGGCGTCCAGATTACGCATGACACCACGCGCACCAGAGAGCAAATTCAGGCGCTCCAGGAAGATAACGGCGGCCGGCAATTCGACGTGGTTTGGTGGTGGAATCTCGCTGAGACTCCGCACTTGCTGAGCGAGGTGTTTGCCTCGACCTCCCCGTACATGAAGGGCTGGTTCAACTGGAATCCAGATTTGAAGCCGAGTGGCGATTTCGATCCCGGCGCGGATTCCAAGGCCTTTGACGAGCTCGTCCAAAAGGCGGATGTGGAGCAGGATGCGGCCACGCGCAATGACCTCTATCGCAAGGCAGAGGAGCTCATGCTGAAGAACGCCGTCTGCATCCCCCTGGGCTACTGGGTCCAAATGTTCGTCCAAAAAGCCTGGCTCCAAGGGACAAAGCAAGGTCCTTGGACCGGGCGGATTCCGGTTTGGTTTGACAAGGACGTGGTGGTGCTCAAGCACTGAGTTCGGTGCCCGCGCACTCCCGCGCTAGCGCGAACCGAATCACGGGATCGCGGGTGTAGCTCGGAATGACACGGCGCAGGTGTGCTCGCCGGACGGGGTGATGACGGGGAGAAATGCCGGGCTGAGTTGTATGCCTTTCAACTCGCTCTGCCGGGCTTACTTGCCTGAGCCCTGTCCCAAGTGAAGCGACGGAGCGGGTCCCAAGTCCCACACCATAGTCGCTCTACCGCTAGCAGGTGCCAGCGCCTCTGGCTGATTTCGGTCACCTGCCACGACGGGCGCTCTGGCTCTTAGCCAACAATTTGCCGCCTTGCTCGTGGGTCCGTGCTAGAATCAGCGATGAAGGGGAGATCAGACTGTGTTGGTCGGCATGCCTGGGGGAAGGGCCTGCCGCGGATCACGCGCTGGCAACGCCGGCGCTCGGTGACAGCAATGACTGATCAGGTCCTGCTCGACGTCTTGCTTGCCCTTATCATCGCGCTGTTTGGGCTGATCGGCTTTTGGCGTGGTGCCGCCCGTGAAGGTCTGGTTACCGCGGGTGTGTTCACTGGGGCAGCGATCGCTGATGCGTGGGCGCGACCATGGGGCGCTGATCTCGCTCGCATCGTCTCCATCCGCCTGGGCATCGCGGAACTCATCGTTGCTGGAGTTGCATTGTTGCTCGCAACAACAATTCTTGGTTATGGTAGCGGAGCGGTACTGCGATTGCCGAACCCTGGTTTGCCCTCCCGGCTCGCCGGGGCAGGGCTAGCGGCGGTAAACGGCGCGCTGATGCTGCGATACGGCCTTCGGTTCATCGAGCGGTTTCTTGCCGGAGATAGCACCGACCGCGTGCTGGACGATAGCCGCGTTTCCTGGCTCTTGCTGCGGCAATCCGGATGGCTGTTGATCGGCGGAGCTCTCGTCTTTGGCCTGGCAATTCTCCTAGCGATGGTGATGAGCCGCAAGGCAAAGCGGGAGTTTGCCGCCCAAGGACCGGCTGGCGCATCGTACCTCCACCATCTCGACGTGGCACCGTTGCAGCGGCCGGTGCGACTGCCGCGGCAGGCAGACGAAGGCAAAATCGAGCCGGCAAGCCGTGGCTTCGATCGCACTTCGGGAACGTATGCGACAGATGCGCCACGAATTCAGGAGACGATTCCCATAGCAACTGCCACCAGGGATCTGGAGCTCAATGGTGGCCGGTCTGTTCCAGCCACGGCGGCTTGGCGTGACAACGCCGCCCAGCCGGGCGGGTACTCGTCAAGAGCGAACACCGCTCGTGACGAGTGGATCCATTGGCCACAACCGCAGCCTATGACGCAACAGGCGAGCAGGCCGCAAGACTCGGAGCCGCCACGTGATGGTGCAGGGTGGGGACAACGGCTCATGAGCCAGCCAGACGCCGGAGCGGGCCGGACTGGCGCTCGATCGGGAGCGTCTCCACGCCCTTGCCGGATTTGTGGCACCGAGCTCGGAACAAGCGATAACTTTTGCCCGAATTGCGGTGCGTCGGCCCGATAGGCTGAGCTTTTCGGCGCTCGCGGCACACATTGGTTTCCGTTGCAACAACTTAGCGGGTTGTGGGAAACGGTCAGGTCCGGGGAGTCGTTTGCTGTGTTGGGTTCAGCGAACTGACGTTGTGAGCCGTCCTTGGAAGACGCAGGCCATCAGGAACGAACGTGAGCCGGATGACCTCTCCTGAGAAGACGGGAACATGCCAGACGCGTTGCGCCTGTTGAGACGCCAGGCGTTGGCGCTGCGCCTTGCTGAGGGGGGAGCTCACCAGGGCGCCGGCATCAACGAGCGCTAGAGCTTGGAGTGGATCGCCGTCTTGGAGGACAAGCGCCGATGCAGCCAAATCCTGGAGCAGCGAAGCGGCGCCAGGCTCGGACAAGGCCACGACCCGCGTGGCACTCCGTGAAATTTCGGCCGACCAGATAGGGCGAGGCGGAGAGCCGTTGGCTGGCGTTAGCGTCGAGGTCGCAACCGTCACATACACATGCCGAGATAAGCGCACCTCTTCGGTCCAGTATCCCGGCTGCGCGACATCAGCATCGCCCTGTCCCACTTCCTCAGGAGAGAGCGTCCGCTGGCGACGAAACGGAATCTCCCGAATCGCCTTCGTGACGACCGGTGCGTCATCCAGTAGGGGAGATACGTAAAGCACATCAACACGGCGCAACAGCAGCGGTAATGCGGCTGCCCAGGCATTGCCGAAATCCGCTGTGTTGTTGCCAGCGGCAATCAGCAATCTTGCTGGACCATCGGTGACCAAGATCGAAAGCCGGTTGCCTGTGCCCAGCACTGAGACCCGTGGCTGGCTCGCCTCGTGCATGCTGAGGGCGCCATACGTCCAAGCGCCACCCAACGCCCCGGCGAAGGAAATGGCACCTACGGTAACGTCGCGGCGCGTCAGCCGTGCTGAGAGGCGCTGAAACATCGTGGCCTTATCCTTCGAGCGATGCGTCGTAGTACACCAGCGACACCGATGTCCCAGGTGGAAGCCAGGCGCCGAAGTCCGCGCCATTGTCCTGGATGCCGACGACATCGCCGTCCTCGATCCCGGCTTCCTCAGGCACGATGCCCGCCTCGACGAGCACGTTTCGTGGAACCGCGTAGGTATGAGCGACGTGAAAGCCAAGCCGTTCCAGCGTGGAGACGGCTGCCTCCAGCGGTCCACCCTGGATCTCGCGGGGAATTTGGACTCTGTTCCCCACGCTCACGAGGATCGTCACCGTGTCACCGGGCCGCACTCGGCCGGGCGGATCGAGAGCCGCGACAAGTCCTTCGCTGACCTCCGTGGAGCTAATCTCACCGAAAGTGACATCCAAGCCCAGCGAGCGCAATTTCTCCTCAGCAGCCTGCGGCTCGGAGCCGATCACTTCGAGCTTCGCCAGATCAATCGCGGCGGGGCCAGCGCTGAGATGGACGAGCACCGCGGTGCCCGGTGCCACCTGCTCTCCAGGCGCCGGATCTTGGTCGATAACTCGTCCCGCCGGTACATCGTCGGATGTCACAGCGTCGCCGAGGTCGAGCACGAGGTCAAGCTGGTCGAGCGCTGCGGTCGCTTCATCCTCCGTCATGCCAAGGAGTTCAGGAACGGCTACCAGCGAATCCTGTGTGCGATTGATTGGCACGATGGCAGGGGACGTCGTTGGTTCGCGGCTCGCAGATTCCTCACGCGTGGCGGCGAAGGCGGGGACTGATTCTCCAGGTGGCACGGTTGCTGTCTGGGCGCCTTCTTGATGAGCGATGCCGGGCAAACGTGAAGAAAGGCGAGCGCCGAACCAGATCAGCGCAATGAGCGCCACCATCACAGCGGTGCCGATGACCCAGGAAGCGCAACCCACGCGAGAGGACGATGCTAGCTTCGCTGTTGCGTGGGAGACCCGAATTTGTGACGCGGTGTCCGCGGGCAACGCGCGAGCAACGTTCTGCCGGGTTGCCGCGTGAGCCACTGCACGAGGCGGTGGCGCATGATCCTCGCTGGGCGGCGCAGGCGCTTTGGGATAGGAAAGATGAGACGATCCGTTGAGCAGAACGGTCTTGGCCGTTGCGCTCGCGAAGTCGCGCCAGTGGTCGAGGGCGCGGGCGAATTCCCCAGCGGTGGGAAAGCGCTGCGTCGGGTCCTTGGCGAGCGCGCGCATGACGACATCGCCGGCTGGGCGTGGTACTTGCGGATTCACCTGCGAAGGATGCTTTGGCGCCTCATGCAGGTGCTTCATGGCCACGCCGACGGCGCTATCGGCCTCGAACGGCAGGCGCCCGGTCAGCATTTCGTAGGCGATGACACCGAGCGAGTAGATATCGGAGGATGGCGTGGCCATCAGGCCGCTCGCTTGCTCTGGCGACAGGTAGTGGACAGTGCCGAGACCGGTGCCCGCCTCCGTGAGCGTCGAGTCACTCAGCCCCTTGGCGATGCCAAAGTCCACGACTTTGGCCAGACCCTCAGCGTCGACCAGGATGTTCTGTGGCTTGATGTCGCGGTGCACGAACCCGCGCTCGTGCGCGTAATCCAATGCCGAGGCGACCTGCTCGATGAGGATGGCGACATCGTCAGGATGGAATGGTCCTTCCTGCTCGATGATCTCCTTCAGCGTTTCCCCGGCGATGTACTCCATTACGATGTACGGCGTGCCACCGTCTTCGCCGACATCGTAGATGTTGACGATATTCGGATGCGAAAAACTCGCGGCGGCCTGCGCCTCACGCTCGAAGCGCAAGCGAAACGTGGCGTCGGCGGCGTATTGCGGCCGAAGGCGCTTGATGGCGACTGGGCGGTGCAAAAGGTCGTCATAGCCGAGAAAAACCTCGGCCATGCCTCCTTCGCCGATTTTGCGCTCGATCGTATAGCGCCGGTTGACGGTCGATCGGTTCACGTCGTTGGCGCCTCCAAGGTGATTCTAGGTTTGGCGCAATCTAAGCGTCAATGTGACACATTGGGGAGTGAGGACAACACCCCTTTAACCAACGCGGGAGATGGCAGGTGCGTTGCGCCGCGTTCAGACAGCGGTCCTCCACTCCCTCAAAACTGGGCCTCTGGCCGCCCGGCAGAGCAGCACACGGAAGCCAGACCCGAGCAGCGTTTGCGCGGCCGTGGCAACCGATATGGCGTGGCGAATAGTCTGAACCGCAGTGTAATGTGCCGGGCCAGCGCCCGACAGGGCCACAAACGGAGCCCCCGCCGTCGTCAGCGCTGATCGCAGCGCGTCTGCTTCTGGAAACACCTCGGCGACCACCCTCGCGAAGCCATTATGAAGAAGACAAGGATCCGGCGATGCGCCTTGCCGAATCACGGCGGCAAGACGCTCCATCCGATCTCCAGAAGAATAGTCTTCGGCGCGCAGGAGCGCGTACATGGTGGCCGTCTTTTGCTCTAGGCGACGCACAGGAGTGGCAACGACGAACCAGGCGAACCGGGGACGAGGCAGCGGAGTCAGCACCTCACCCCGGCCGGTGGCATATGCCGTGCCGCCGGCAAGAAAGAATGCAACATCGCTGCCAAGCTCCGCGGCGAGTGCGTCTAGCAGTGATCGCGGTGGGAAGATGCCGCTGAGGGCGCAAAGTCCCAAGAGGCAAGCGGCGGCGTCGCTGCTCGCTCCACCCAAACCGGCCGCGACCGGGATGCGCTTGCGCAATGCGATTGCCGCTTTGCTTCGCAAGCCCACGTTTTCTTCGAACGTCCGCGCAGCGCGTATCACCAAATTGTGATCGGAGCTAAGCTCGGCTTGGAGACCGCCGCTCCTGTCACCCGCATCCAAAGAGAACGACCACTCCTGTGCAGGCCGCAGGGTCAAACGATCGAAGATCGTTATCGCTTGCATGATGGTTGCAATCTCGTGATAACCATCGGCGCGGCGACCGAGGATTTCCAGGCCCAGATTGATCTTTGCGGGAGCAAGAACTTGCCAGCCGGTCATGTCCGCAGCCACTCCGGCGCGTGCTGGGAGAGTTTTACCCATTCTTCGACCGATAGTGTCTCTGCGCGGCGCGCCGGATCGATGCCGGAAGCAGCGATCCACTGAACGACGGACTCCTTCGGCACGCGAAACTCGTCAGCCAGCGAGTTTGCGATTTGCTTGCGCTTGTGCCGGAACCCGGCGTTCACGATGCGGAAGAATCGAGCGCGCTCCTCGGGCGGCAAGGGAGGGCAAGGCCGGACATCGAGCACGACGACCGCCGAATCGACGTTCGGGGGTGGATAGAAGGCATCTGGCGGAACCACGAACGCGATCCGTGGAGTGGTGAAGAATTGTGCTGCCACCCCTAAGATCGTCATTGCCGGCGGCTTAGCAGCCAGACGCTCGGCAACCTCGCGCTGCACCATGACCGTGAGCCGGCGCGGTGGCTTCTTCGCCTCAAGCAGATGCATCAGCACCGCAGAAGCAATGGAGTAGGGGAGATTCGCGACTACCGCGTAATCCTTCTCCGCCGGAACGAGCGACGCGGGATCAATCATCAGCGCATCGCCCTCAATGAGATGAAAGCGGCTGACTTCCCCGAAGGTTGCCCGGAGATGCGCGGCGAGTTCCTTGTCGAGCTCGATGGCAAAGACTTCAGCGCCAGCGTTTAGCAACGCCTCGGTTAAGATGCCCAACCCTGGTCCTATCTCAATGACGACATCGCCAGGAGCAACTTCCGCGGCCTGCACGATTCGCTGGACGATGTGCTGGTCAAGGAGAAAGTGTTGGCCAAGTGCTTTGCGCGGCCTGAGACCGCGTTGCTGCAACAGGCGAAGCCATCCCTTGCGTGAAATCGGGAGCCGGGAAGTGTGGTGAAGCTCGCCCATCATCCCGCGAGACAGAGCGCGGCTGGCTCGACCGAAAACGTGGCTGGCGCCGTGCCGATGAGCTCCCCATCAATCTGCACCCGCGCTGGGGTGGCCGTCTCGATGCGCACCGTGCGCACTTGGTGGTGCGTGAACTTCGGGTGGTTCGTGTGCGCGCCACGGTAGACGTTCGGGACTTGACCAAGGAGCTCAAGCTTTCCGAGGTCGCCGATGATCGCGAGATCTAACAGGCCGTCATCAATGGCCGCCATTGGCGTGATTTGGAGTCCACCGCCGAAAAATTTCGCATTCGCGATGGTGACGAAGACTGCTCGCTGGGCGACCTGCCGGCCGTCGAATGCCACCGTGATTTCAAGATTGCGAAAGTGCAGCAACGCACCGACAACTGCCGTGAGATAGGGGAGTTTGCCGCCCGGAAGCCGGATGTGATAGGCGCGCTCGGCGACCTCAGCGTCAAATCCAAGGCCCGCCACGTTGATAAATACGCGGGACGTCCCATCTTCGAACGTGACTCGTCCCAAGTCAATGGGCCGGCGAATGCCGCTCGCTGCGCGACGGATCGCATCCTCGACGTTGTTGGGCGCGCTGATCGTTCGGGCGAAGTCGCTACCATGGCCACCCGCGACAATTCCCAGGGGAACCTGGCGACCAGAGGTGACGATACCGTTGACGACCTCGTTGATCGTGCCGTCTCCACCGACCGCAATCATGACACCCGCACCAGCGTCGGCCAGTTGCCGCGCCACTTCGGGTGCCTCACCTGGGCGCGTAGTAACGTGCAGGTGATATGGCCGTCCCAGCTTCTGGAGCGCCGCCGATACGCGCGGCAACAGCTTGAGCGTCTTGCCAGCTCCCGCGGCTGGATTCAAGATGACAGCAACCGTTGATGGGTCCACCTACACTCCTTGTCCGCTGGCTATGGGATGACCAGCACACCCGCGCCCGTCTCGACGAAGCCAATCTCCCAAAGTGGTTCTGACCTCGCCCCGAAGGCCGCGTGGATCTGAGCGACGCGCTCGCCAGGGACGGTCATGAGCAAGCCACCCGATGTCTGAGGGTCAAACAACACGGCCACCATATCCTGGGAGATTGCCGGATCGACTAGCACCCCTTGTTTCGTAAAATAGGCGAGATTTCGGAATAACCCACCAGCTTTCTGTCCAGCGGCGGCATAGGCGAGCGCTCCTTCCAGGAGCGGGACACGCTCGGCAGAAATCACGATCCGCACATCGCTTCGCTCGGCGACTTCATATGCGTGCCCGAGTAGGCCGAAGCCAGTGATATCGGTGCACGAGGTTGGCCGCGCCTCGCGCATGGCCAGGGATGCCTGCTTGTTGAGGCGTAACATCGACTCGACCGCCGCATCCAGATGTGCGGGCTGCACCACGCTGTTTTTCAGCGCCGTGGTGATCAAGCCAGTGCCGAGTGGCTTGGTCAGGAAGAGGCGGTCTCCAGGCTGGGCGCCAGCCTTCGTGTAGACCCGCTGCGGATGAATGGTTCCGGTCACACACAGGCCGTATTTCGGCTCGTCATCGATTACCGTGTGGCCACCAGCGATGACGCCCCCAGCTTCTTGGATCTTGGCGGCCCCGCCTTCGAAAATTGCGGTCAGCACGCGGGACGGCAGATCCTCTGGTAGTGCGGCGACATTCAGCGCCAGGATCACATCGCCACCCATCGCGTAGACGTCACTCAGGCTGTTGGCCGCGGAAATCGCACCGTAGGTGTACGGGTCATCAACGATGGGCGTGAAAAAGTCGACTGTTTGAACGATGGCGAGATCCTCCGCCAGGATATAGACCGCGGCATCGTCGCTGGTTTGCAGTCCGACTTTCAGATTCGGGTGACTGAAGTGCGTCAAAGGGCGCAGCACCTGCGCCAGGGCCTCTGGCCCCATCTTTGACGCTCAGCCAGCGCAGCCGGCCAGGGTCGTCAGCCGAATCTCATCTCGCGTTTGCACGCTCGTCGCTCCTTGCCACGCGCCGCACGGCGAACCGCTCTCGCCAGCGCTGGCATCAATGGGGCGATAATAGGCATGGCTTGCGGTGGGCGTCAATCAGGGGGGTGAGGTGGAACCTCAGGGCTTGACGACGGACGACCTGATGAGTCTCGCCCTGGAGCTCGCGGGACTCGCAAACCTGCCAGCGGATAGCGCGATCTACGTTCCCGGCACCGGATTGCGCCGGGTGATGATCGGGATTGACATCGGAGCCTCGGAGCTCCTCCTGGCCCGGCAGCTTGGCGTGGATGGTGTGATTGCGCATCATCCAGCAGGCGGGACGGCGATGCTGGAGTTCCCGAAAGTGCTTGCCCGCGGCGTTGAGCTGATGATCGAGGCCGGCGTCCCTGAGCAGGAGGCACGACAGGCGATTCAACCGCTGGTAACCCGGGCAATGCTCCGCGCGCAGGCGAGCAATTTCGACCACGTGCCGTCGGTTGCGCGACTGCTAGGCCTCCCGTTCCTCAACATCCATTTGCCATTGGACGAACTCGGCCGGCGGATAATGGTCGCGGCGATCCAGCGCCACCTGACGGCAATTGGGAGCGAGCCGCTCGTCAGCGATGTGGTGGCTGGGCTCCAGACGATCCCCGAGATTCGCGATGCTCCGACGCGAGTGATGGTGCCCGTCGGGCGGTTGGACGCACCAGCCGGGAAACTCGCCGTGTACCACGGGGCTGGCACCAACGGTGGAGCTTCGGTGGCGCAGGCGCTCTTCGCCCATGGTGTCGGGACGGTCGTGTATATCCATCTCAGTCCGGAGGATGCCGAGCGCCTGCGCTCGTCCGGGCAAGCCGGAAATGTCGTCGTCTCCGGTCACATTGCCTCAGACATGATTGGCATCACGCCATACATACGGGCACTTGAAGGGCGTGGTCTGACCGTGATCAGAATGAGCGGCATCACATGAGGCATAAGGTCACGGTTGCCTTTCATCATGGCCGGCTAGCGCGCAATCATTTGCATGGTGGCGCAATACCGGCGCATCGCTCTCGATGCGGGGATGGGTCGAGCGTGGATCAGCGATCCCGCGACTCCTGGCACCTCTGTGGCTGTAGGTGCATGCTCTCCGCGTGAATACGTATGGGGGGATTCATTGTTCTCCTGGCTAGGTCAGCAAGCGTATCGCCGGCGCTGGATGATTCTGTGCGCCTGGCTGGTGATGTTTGTTGCTGCATTGCCGTTTCTGCCACGGATCGAGGACCCACTGAAGGTAGGCGGCTTCAGCGCGCCCAACACCGAGGCCGCCAAGACTCGGGAGTTGCTAGAGCGCGAGCTCGGCTTTAGCCCGTCAACTCTTGTCGTGCTCTTTCAATCGGAGAAATTGACAGCGACCGATCCCAAATTCATTGCCCAGATGCGCGCGGCGCTGGCTGGTCTCAACGGACTGCCGCCGGTGACGAGCATCGTGCTTCCATCTGACGATCCGTCACTCATTTCGAAGGATGGAGACACCGCGTACGCGCTGGTCGGCCTCGATCTTCCCCCCGAGGAAGCGCAACGTGAAGTACCGATGGTCAAGGCAGCGTTGCGCCAGCCGCCGGATCTGACCGTCCTCGTCGCGGGCGGGCCGGCATTTTATGCCGACATCGAAACGGTGAGCCAGCGTGATCTGCGGCGAGCCGAGCTGGTTGCGTTTCCGTTTGCTCTCGTAACGCTCGTGCTCGTCTTTGGATCCGTGGTTGGCGCAATGGTACCGTTGCTCGTGGGCGGGTTTGGCGTTGCTGCCATTTTGCTCACGATCTATCTCCTCGCTCAGGTCGTCGACCTCTCAATCTTTGTGCTCAACCTGGCGACGATGCTCGGTCTCGGATTGGCCATCGATTACTCGCTATTTGTCACAAGCCGATTCCGGGAAGAGCTTGCACGGACTCCGGGTGATATCGAGACCGCGGTCGCTCGCTCGGTGGCGCTGGCTGGGCGGGCGGTCTTTTTCTCGGGCATGACGGTGCTTACGGGTCTCGCTGGCCTAGCGCTGTTCGATTTCCTGTTCCTGCGGTCGGTCGGCATCGCCGGAGCGATCGTGGTTGCTTACTCGGTCCTGGCAGCGCTGACGTTGTTGCCGGCGGTACTTGGCGTGATCGGGCCGCGCATCGACAGCGGACGATTGTTTCACCGCACCACGACGGAGTCGTTGAGTGATCGCGGCTTTTGGGCACACCTTTCACGGCGGGTGATGGCGCACCCGGTTGTGGTTCTGGCTCCGACGCTGGCTTTCCTGATCGCGCTTGGTCTGCCTTTTCGCCACGTCAATGTATCGTCACCGGATGCCACGATCCTACCACGAGATTTGCCGTCCCGCCGCGCCTTGGACGTCCTCGCCGCTGAGTATGGGCCAGGCGAGGTCTCTCCGTTTGTGATCGCTGTGCAGTCGCAGACGTCAATGCTTACACCCGAGCACATCCGCGCGCTCTACGATCTCACTGAGTGGCTTCGGCGCGATCCGCGCATCGTGCGGGTGCAGAGTATCGCGGCCTTTGACGAGAGCGTGTCGCGAGAGCAAGCCATCGCTCTGACGCCGATTCGATGGAGATTGGGCCAGCTTGGCGCTGCTGGCCGAATTGGACGGCTCGCGAACGAGCGCACGGCCGTGATCCTTGCCTACTCGCGCTCGTTTGCGAATACACCGGAGAACAAGGATCTGTTGAAAGCGCTGCGTGCCTATCGACTCCCTGGCGATCTCACCATGTTGGTGGGCGGTGGCACCGCCGAAATCGTGGACACCGTCCGGGTCATGTACGCCGAATTTCCCAAGGCTGTCGGGTTGATCATTGTCGCGACCTATGGAATCCTTTTGATGCTTTTCCGGTCGGTGGTCCTGCCACTTAAGGCCATTATCATGAACACGCTATCCATCCTGGCATCATATGGAGCACTTGTTTTCATTTTCCAGGATGGTCATTTCAGTCGCATATTGAACTTTACGCCTCTTGGATTCGTTGAAGCTTCGCTCCCCATCATCATGTTCTGTATCCTGTTCGGATTGAGCATGGACTATGAGGTCTTTTTGCTGAGCCGGGTCAAGGAAGAATGGGAGCGGACACACGACAATACGCTCAGCGTAGCCAGCGGCCTCCAGCGGAGTGGCCGCATCATCACGAGCGCCGCACTGATCGTTGTGGTGGTCACCGCGTCGTTCGTAACCGCAGACGTGATCATTATCAAGGCGCTTGGCTTGGGAATTGCGCTCGCGGTCTTTCTGGACGCAACCATCGTTCGTGCGCTCCTCGTCCCGGCGACCATGCGTCTGTTGGGTCATTGGAATTGGTGGTTGCCAAGCGGCCTGCGCAAGGTGATTCCCGAGCACGTTTTCGTGGAATAGACCGAAGACACGATCTGGCCGTCTCTTTGAATGACCTCCGTTGGTGCTCGGATTCCAAACGACCATCACCGTCGCGCGGCAACAGTCTGTCGTCATCTCGTTCGCGGTAGCGCAGGCTAGTCTTGCCCGCGTGCGACCGTCGCCGGCGCTCGGCACTCACTCACCTGCCATCCCTCGCTGCGCTTGGAATGACGGGGAAGCGCTCGGAATGTCCGAGAATGACGGTAGTGCTCGTGGCACCAGCGCTCAACCACCTGCCCACCGATGAGTGTCACCCGCGGGGTGTTGGGCGGGGTGGAGGCCGAGCGCCCGCAGCCGGGTCCGTGACCCAGGGACCGAGGCGGGCCGGGGAGGGCCGGCGCCAGGGTGGATGCTGCGGGATGAGCGATGGTTAGCGGATGGGACATTCACGCATCAAAGAAGACACAGACGCCGAGCCTGAAAGGTCATCAGCCGATCACTTGATTGCTTTCCGTCTCTCACGGAGCTACATGTCATGCCGGTGAGATTGTGTTCGAGCAGACCCCGCAGGATTGAGAAGGTGTGGCCTTTACATCACCCGTCGCTCTTCGAGCGTGGCAAAGTCATACTCGCGCCAAACCGGCACGCCGCAGAATCGTTCGCCTTCGGGGCAGATCGGTGTCACACCCGAGCGCGAACGCAGGACGCACGGCGGTCCATCCACGTACCGGCCAATCTCAGGCAATGCCTGACGCACTTGGGCGACTTCTTCGCGGGCGGTTTGGAAGATCTCGCGTTGCGCGTCGTAGCACAGGCGCTTGACCCACTTCCAAAAGTAGGTAAGCAGGGTCCCGCTTTCGTAGAACCGCACGCGGTGGGCGTTGGGCAGGAGATACAACACGAATTCCGGTTGGACCCCGAGATCGAGCAGGCGGTTCTTCGCCTCCCACATGTCACGAATCGTTGCTTCGTACTCCGCTCGCGCTGATGGGTTCCGCGCGATTGCCCAGGGAACGATGACGTCAGGTTCTCGGCGAAGGTGGGCCGTCAGGACCGGGCTCGATGAGAGGGTACCGCGATGCCGCTGGTTTTGCGCGTCCTCCGCCCCGCTGATCCGCTTTTGGAACGTGAACGGCACGTGATTCATCGTCTGCATCAACTTGGAGTTCATCGCCAGGAAGAGGGGGTGGCCCAGGTACGGATTGCGCGTCCCATCAAGCACCTGCGCAATCGCGGATGCGTCGTCGAGCGTTTCTGATGTCGCTCCGAGCACCGCGCGGATCGCCTCCGCGAAGAGGTGCTCGGCTTGCGGGTTGTATGCCACCAACCTACTGCTCGACCACGGCGCTAAGTCAGCATCGAATCGCTGACAGAACGCCTCGGTCACGTCCGGTGACTGCGCGAGGTTTGCACGCCACGCGTCCAAGGCTCGCGCCTCTAAAGACTCCCCGGCGCTGATGACGCGCAGATCCAGCGGGTAGCCTGGAGCGCCCAGGAAATAGGGATCAAGCGCGAGAACCTCTTCGACCATGCGGTTGACGATATACCTGACTTCCGTGGGCGCATCGGGCTGGTTCGCCAGCACGTAATAGCGCAGCAGCGTCAAGCCATTGACCGTGTGATAGAGGTGCGCGGGAGTCGCCAGCGGCAGGACATACCGAGCAACCTCTTGAGCGCGCTTTTGCACCGCCTCGGCGAATCGCCGGGTTGCTGCAGCACCGCTAGCTTTGGCGCGAGCCGGGAACACCCGCGCGTAGTCGCGTTCGAAGTTGGGTGTCAGGATCTCGGTCAGGCGGCGGTAGCCTTCCAGGCTTCGCTCGATCGCTTGCGTGTAGATCGAGAGCGCGGGCTCCGCCAGGCGAGGGGTGGTCATCACATCGCCACGCACTTCTCGGTACCGCTGCGACACCTGCTCAGAGTTGTAGTGAGGATGGGCGTGAAAAAAGGACCAGATCGCCAGTCGCGAGACATTGTCGAGCACAAAGACGAATGTCGCGTGTTGCAGCGTCGTGTGATGGCCCGCGGCAAAGAGGTCAGCATAGAGCTTGCAGGCGCGGTGCCGGCGCTCGGCTCGTTCGGCTGCTTTTTCGGGGCTCAAGCCCTCAGGTTCAGGCCCGTAAACAAGCTTGAGCACGCTTTCGACTCTCGCCGGGCGTGCCCCATAGCATGACCACGCCGCAGCGATGGTGAGCGCGAAGGGATGAGCGGTCGACTCCTCGCGGAGCAACGTCACCGTTGGAGCTGTTGACGCGAAAGGCGACAGTTCCGCGATAGTAGCGCCTGGCTCGACGACACGCAGCGGGACGTCAGAATGCCGCGCAGTTGAGATGACAGGTTCCCGTGGTGGCACCGGTACTGACATACCCGCATTCCCTCCGATATGACGGCACGCACACTGGCGCCGTATGCTCGACTCCAGCCAGGGAGGTGTTCATGACCTCGCACGCGGAGCGCGGGACTCACGCGGGGTGCGGCAGGCACAAGCGGCTGGCCGCACCGGCATTATACACGGGAGTTCGAACCCGAAGCGCCTGCCCCTAAGTTTTCGATGCATGCGATGCCATCAGCAGGCCGGATTTGGCAGAATGTCGCTGGCCAGTCGCCGCTCTGAGAGAGGATGTGATCACCATGCCGAGGACCGCGTTGCTCACCTACCTAGAATCCGAGCTTGCCGCGCTGAGGGAAAGCAGCTTGTACAAAGAAGAAACTGTTATCACTAGTCCGCAAGGACCGGAAATCATGACCGAGCGTGGGCCGATGCTCAATTTCTGTGCAAACAACTATCTCGGCCTCGCCAACCACCCGGACATTATCGCTGCCGCTATTGACGGCGTGAAACACCGCGGATATGGCCTCGCCTCAGTGCGTTTCATCTGTGGCACGCAGGACCTACACAAGCGCCTAGAGCGGCGCATCGCCAACTTCCTTGGCACCGATGACGCGATCCTGTATTCCTCTTGCTTTGACGCGAATGGCGGTCTCTTTGAGACGATCCTCGGCCAGGAAGATGCCGTCATCAGCGACGCGCTCAATCACGCGAGCATCATCGACGGCATTCGCCTCTGCAAGGCGCAGCGCAAGGTCTATCGCCACGCGGACATGGAAGACTTGTGGGCACGCCTGGAGGAAACACGACAGGCCAGGTTTCGCCTCATCGTCACTGATGGCGTCTTTTCCATGCATGGTGATCTTGCGCCACTCCCGGAAATCTGCGATCTCGCGGACCGGTATGATGCCCTGGTAATGGTGGACGATTCTCATGCGACCGGGTTTCTCGGACCAACCGGTCGCGGCACACCGGAATACTTCGGAGTTCAGGACCGCGTCGACATCATCACAAGTACATTGGGAAAGGCACTTGGCGGCGCATCCGGAGGGTTCACTGCTGGCCGCCAGGCAATTGTTGACTTCCTGCGCCAGCGGTCCCGGCCGTATCTCTTTTCAAACACGCTTGCCCCAGCGATTGCTGCCGCTTCGCTCGCAGCCTTCGATCTCATAGAGCGGCATCCAGAGCTTCGGCAGCGCCTGATGGAAAATACGGCGTACTTTCGGGAGCGCCTCACGAAGCTGGGATTCCAAATCGTCCCAGGCATTCACCCGATCGTGCCGATCGTACTTGGCGATGAGCACAAGACTGTCGCGATGGCGAAGGCGCTCAACGAACGGGGAATTTTCGTGGTCGGTTTCAGCTATCCGGTAGTTCCGAAAGGGGAGGCGCGCATTCGGGTGCAACTGTCAGCCGCGCACACGCGAGAACATCTCGATCGCGCCATCGCGGCATTCACCGATGTCGGGCGAGAGATCGGAGTTATCTAGGTGCTTCGTGTGCTCTTCCACGACTGGCGGCAGCCACACCAGGGGAGTAGGTCCACAACCAGCAGCCAAACATTCGCGTCACGCGTTGAATGTCTGCTAAGCTGCTCGCATGGTCGCTCGGCCTTTGGAGTGAGGGACGAGGCGATCAACGATTTGGGAAAAGCAGCGGCAACGCTGCCGGTAGAGGATATGACATCATGAGTGAGACGACAGCAACCTCCAAACGCGGCCTGCGGGTCTACATTGACCCAAAGCGTTGTATTGCAAACGCCAAATGCACGACCGCCGCGCCAGGCATCTTCGTGCTCGATGAGGAGACGGGGATAGCCGTCATCGAGAATGAGGATCAAGCGACGGTCGAGCAGCTTTTTGCGGGTGCTCGCGCTTGTCCGACGCAAGCCATCATCATCGAGCAGTATGGCCGGCGGATTTACCCACGGATCCTCACGCCGATGTTCGGTGAAGGGAAACAAGGCACTGGAGCAGAGGAGCGCAGCGGGAACGAATAGGGGACATCGGCCTTCAAGTCCAAAATACTCGCGTGGTGGACATGCAGCGCGGCTGAAGCAACGAGGCCCAGTCTGGGAACTGGGCCTCGTCCGTTTACCCTACTCGGTGATCAGCGAGCGGTTACCGGACTAATACTCCATTCCGCCCGGACCGCCCGGCATAGCCGGCGCTTTCTCCTCCGGCTTATCGGCGATGAGGGCCTCGGTGGTCAGGATCATGCCCGCGATCGAGGCCGCATTCTCCACCGCCGAGCGGGTCACCTTGGCCGGATCGATGATCCCAGCGTGGATCATGTCCACATACTGCTCGGCGATCACATCATAACCGATGTTCGGATTGGCCCGCTCCTGCTGGATGCGGCGGACCATCTCCACCACGACCGCCCCATCCAACCCGGCATTGCTGGCGATCCCCCGCAGCGGCTCC